>NZ_JBIUWQ010000033.1:24084-70941 GCF_044743525.1 Pseudomonas sp. NPDC087598
GGCTGATTTGATGCCCGTCTGGCATGGACAGCCACAGTAAAGAGCGGACCCCATGAAACGCCAGCCACTCGACGACAGCTTCAAGGTCAATCGCAACCCCGTTACCCTGCGCGAAATCGTGCTGGATAAACTGCGTAGCGCGATCATGAATTTCCAGCTCATGCCGGGCGATCGTCTGGTCGAGCGCGATCTGTGTGATCGCCTGGGCGTCAGCCGCACGTCGGTGCGTGAAGCCTTGCGTCACCTTGAATCCGAAGGTCTGGTGGAATTCGCCGATGCCAAAGGTCCGCGCGTGGCGATCATCACCCTCGCCGATGCCGTCGATATCTATGAGCTGCGTTGCGTATTGGAAGGCCTGATCGTTCAGCTGTTTACCCTGCGCGCCAAGGCCAAGGACATCAAAGCCCTGGAAAAAGCCCTCGACGAGAACCGCAAGGCACTCAAGGACGGCGAACTGCAACAGGTGATCGATTCGGTGCAGGGCTTCTACGACGTGCTGCTGGAAGGTTCGGGCAACCATGTCGCGGCGACTCAGTTGCGGCAGTTGCAGGCGCGTATCAGCTACTTGCGCGCGACGTCGGTTTCCCAGGAAAACCGTCGCGGTGCGAGTAATCAGGAAATGGAAAAAATGGTCGCGGCGATCAAGAGCGGTGATCCGCTGGCGGCGCATCAGGCCTGTGTTGATCACGTTCGTGCGGCCGCTGCGGTGGCCCTCGATTATCTCAAGCGCAAGCAGGAAGAGACCGGAGCTACCCCGCCGATCACCCTGCCGATCGCCTTGAAAGAACCCCGTATAGGTCACTGAGATGTTCAGCCCGAGCTATTGCCCGAAATGCGGTGGCCCTGACCTCGGTCAGCAGATACCGGCGGGCGATACGCACGAGCGCCTGATGTGTCGCGGCTGCGGCTACATCCACTACGTCAATCCGAAGATCATTGCCGGCTGCATCATCGAGCAGGATGGCAAATACCTCTTGTGCCAACGGGCCATTCCCCCGCGCCCGGGCACCTGGACGCTGCCGGCCGGTTTCATGGAAAGCGGCGAGACCACCGAGCAGGCGGCGCTGCGGGAAGTCTGGGAAGAAAGCGGCGTGCGTGCGGAAATCGTCTCGCCGTATTCGATTTTCAGCGTGCCGAAGATCAGCGAGGTGTACATCATCTTCCGCGCCATCGCGCTGGAGATCACCGGGCAGTATGGGCCGGAAACGCTGGACTACAAGTTCTTCGCCCCTGATGACATCCCGTGGGAGCAGATCTACTACCCGGCGATCCGGCAGATTCTCGAGCGCTATATCGAGGAACGCCAGGCTGGGGTTTACGGGATCTACATGGGCAACGATGACAGCGGCAAGATCCACTTCATCCGCTGAAAACTGCCTATCCCCCTGTGGGAGCGAGCCTGCTCGCGAAGACGTCGGGTCAGTCGATACAAATGTTGAATGAACGACCGCTTTCGCGAGCAGGCTCGCTCCCACAGGGTTGTAGTGGTGTTGCTTAGATAGGGGCGATGCCTTCGACGATGACGATTTCTGCCCGCGCCCATTCCTCGCGATAACTTTTCGCCTCCTGATACGCCGCCGAGTGGTAGCACGCCACGGCTTTTTCGTAGCTCTCGAACTCGATCACCACACTGCGTTGCGGCGTCTCGCGCCCTTCCATCGCCTCGCTGCGCCCGCCTCTCACAAGAAACTTTGCACCGAACGCAGCGAATGCCGCCGGCGCACGCTGGGTGTATTGGCTGTAGTGATCGGCATCGGCTATATCCACATGAGCAATCCAGTACGCCTTCATAGTGACCTCTTTGTTGATTTTGTATTATGGTATACCAATATATTTCCAACAAACCCTGAGAGTCCAGCATGGCCTTCAATAGCATCGAAGAAATCATCGAAGATTATCGCCTCGGCAAAATGGTTCTGCTGGTCGATGACGAAGATCGCGAAAACGAGGGTGACCTGCTGCTGGCCGCTGATTGTTGTACGGCCGAGGCGATCAGCTTCATGGCCCGTGAAGCACGCGGGCTGATCTGTCTGACGCTGACCGACGAACATTGCCAGCGTTTGGGCCTGGAGCAGATGGTGCCGGCCAATGGCAGCGTGTTCAGCACCGCGTTCACCGTGTCGATTGAAGCCGCGGTTGGCGTGACCACCGGAATTTCCGCTGCCGACCGCGCCTGCACGGTTGCCGCCGCCGTAGCCAAAGATGCCCGCGCTGAAGACCTGGTTCAGCCCGGCCATATCTTCCCGTTGCGCGCCAAGGAAGGTGGCGTGCTGACCCGCGCCGGACATACCGAAGCGGGTTGCGATTTGGCGCGTCTAGCCGGTTTCACTCCTGCCTCGGTCATTGTCGAGGTGATGAACGACGACGGCACTATGGCCCGTCGTCCGGATCTGGAAGTGTTTGCCCGCCAGCATGGGATCAAGATCGGCACCATTGCCGACCTGATCCACTACCGATTGAGCACTGAACACACCATCGAACGGATCGGCGAGCGCGAACTGCCGACGGTGCATGGCACGTTCCGCTTGATCACTTTTGAAGACCGTATCGAGGGCGGTGTGCACATGGCCATGGTCATGGGCGATCTGCGCCGCGAGGAACCGACGCTGGTGCGCGTGCATGTAATTGATCCGCTGCGTGATCTGGTCGGCGCCGAGTACAGCGGGCCGACGAACTGGACGCTGTGGGCGGCGCTGCAACGGGTCGCGGCGGAAGGTCATGGGGTTGTGGTGGTGTTGGCCAATCATGAGTCGTCGCAGGCGTTGCTGGAGCGGGTACCGCAACTGACCCAGCCGCCACGGCAGTTCAGCCGCTCGCAATCGCGGATTTATTCTGAAGTGGGGACAGGGGCGCAGATTCTGCAGAACCTTGGTGTTGGCAAACTCCGTCACCTAGGCCCGCCGCTGAAATACGCCGGGTTGACTGGCTACGATCTTGAGGTGGTCGAGAGCATTCCGTACACCGAATAACCGTTACCAGTGATCCCCTGTGGCGAGGGGATTTATCCCCGTTGGGCAGCGTAGCGGCCCCTAATCCTGCGAAAGCGATCCGCCACGAATATCGCATTTTCTGCTTTCAGGGCTGCTCCGCAGCCCAACGGGGATAAATCCCCTCGCCACAGTTTCATCCACTGCACATTTTCGGTGAAAGCCAAAAAACGCGTTCGCCAGATAACCGGTAAGGCAAAGTGCTTGCACAAAGTTTGGAATACCATAATATGATATTCCATAGACCGGACACTCCAACGGACGTCCATCTACTGCTCCCGTCAGGCGGGCAACAACGCAAGCCCGCTCAAAAACACAACAATGAGGGCGTAAAAATGGTGTTGAACAAAGCTGCAACCGCGATCTTTCTTGCGGGACTGCTCAGCGTCACCGGCCAGGCTGCAATGGCCGCCGAAAGCGTGAATTTTGTCAGCTGGGGCGGAAGCACCCAGGATGCGCAGAAACAGGCCTGGGCCGATCCATTCAGCAAGGCCAGCGGCATCACCGTCGTGCAGGACGGCCCGACTGACTACGGCAAACTCAAAGCCATGGTCGAGAGCGGCAACGTGCAGTGGGACGTGGTCGATGTCGAAGCCGATTTCGCCCTGCGCGCCGCGGCTGAAGGGCTGCTCGAACCCCTCGATTTCAAGACCATCCAGCGCGACAAGATCGACCCGCGCTTCGTCAGCGATTACGGCGTCGGCTCGTTCTTCTTCTCCTTCGTCCTCGGCTACAACGAGGGCAAACTCGGCGCCAACAAGCCACAGGACTGGAGCGCCCTGTTCGACACCAAGACCTACCCAGGCAAACGCGCCCTCTATAAATGGCCAAGCCCCGGCGTGCTCGAACTGGCGCTGCTGGCCGACGGCGTACCGGCCGACAAGCTCTATCCACTCGACCTCGACCGCGCCTTCAAGAAACTCGACACCATCAAGAAAGACATCGTCTGGTGGGGCGGCGGCGCGCAGTCGCAGCAACTGCTGGCGTCTGGCGAAGCGAGCATGGGCCAGTTCTGGAACGGCCGCATTCACGCCCTGCAAGAAGACGGCGCGCCGGTTGGCGTGAGCTGGAAGCAGAACCTGGTCATGGCCGATATTCTGGTCATCCCCAAAGGTTCGAAAAACAAGGACGCGGCGATGAAGTTCCTGGCCAGCGCCAGCAGTGCCAAAGGCCAGGCCGACTTCTCCAACCTGACCGCCTACGCCCCGGTCAACCTCGACAGTGTGGAGCGTCTGGATTCGACGCTGGCCCCCAACCTGCCGACTGCCTACGCTAAGGATCAGATCACTCTTGATTTCGCGTACTGGGCCAAAAACGGCCAGGCCATCGCGACACGGTGGAACGAATGGCTGGTCAAATGAAAATGGCGGCCACCGCGTCCCGTCCCTCCACTGCCACCGGGAGCGCCCCAAGCGCTGCCGGTTCGGCCCACGGAACACAGGCGGTTGCGATGCAGCAAGCCCCGTCCCTCAGACAACGCTGGCGCGGCGCCGGCAACCTCGTCCCGGCGCTGCTGTTCATCGGCCTGTTTTTTCTCGCGCCGTTGATTGGTCTGCTGTTGCGCGGCGTGCTCGAACCGGTGCCGGGCCTTGGCAACTACGAACAACTGTTCGCCAACTCGGCCTATGCCCGGGTGTTGCTCAACACCTTTTCGGTGGCCGGGCTGGTGACGCTGTTCAGCCTGCTGCTGGGCTTTCCGCTGGCCTGGGCGATCACCCTGGTGCCGCGCGGCTGGGGACGCTGGATCCTCAACATCGTGCTGCTGTCGATGTGGACCAGCCTGCTCGCCCGCACCTATTCATGGCTGGTGCTGCTGCAAGCGTCGGGCGTGATCAACAAGGCCTTGATGGCGCTGGGCATCATCGATCAGCCGCTGGAAATGGTGCATAACCTGACCGGTGTGGTGATCGGCATGAGCTACATCATGATCCCGTTCATCGTGCTGCCGTTGCAGGCGACGATGCAGGCCATCGATCCAATGATTCTGCAGGCCGGTTCGATCTGCGGCGCCAGTCCGTGGACCAACTTCTTCCGGGTGTTTCTGCCGCTGTGCCGGCCGGGTCTGGCCTCCGGTGGTTTGATGGTGTTCGTGATGTCGCTCGGGTACTACGTCACTCCGGCGCTGCTCGGCGGCGCGCAGAACATGATGCTGCCGGAGTTCATCATTCAGCAGGTGCAATCGTTCCTCAACTGGGGCCTGGCCAGTGCCGGCGCCGCGTTGCTGATCGCGATCACTTTGGTGCTGTTCTACTTCTACCTGAAGCTTCAGCCGGAATCCCCGGTTGGCGCCAGTAACGCGAGGTAAGCCGACATGCTCCTGACTCCCAATGCCATGAGCCGGCGCATGCGTTTCGGCCTCTACGCCACCACCGGGCTGATCGGTTTGTTCCTGCTGTTGCCGATCGTGTTCATCGTGCTGCTGTCGTTCGGCTCCTCGCAGTGGCTGGTGTTTCCGCCACCGGGCTGGACGCTGAAATGGTACGGCCAGTTCTTCTCCAACCCCGACTGGATGAACGCGGCTGCGGCCAGCCTCAAGGTCGCCGTGCTGACCACGATTTTCGCCGTGGCCCTCGGTTTGCCGACTGCATTTGCGCTGGTGCGCGGACGCTTTCCCGGGCGGGAAATGCTCTACGGCCTGTTCACCCTGCCGATGATCGTGCCGCTGGTGATCATCGCCGTGGCGGTGTACGCGCTGTTTCTCAAGCTCGGTTACACCGGGACGATGTTCGCCTTCGTCGTCAGCCATGTGATCGTCGCGCTGCCGTTCACCATCATCTCGATCATCAATTCGCTGAAGCTGTTCGATCAGTCGATTGAAGACGCCGCGGTGATCTGCGGTGCGTCGCGCCTGCAAGCGGTGTTCAAGGTGACGTTCCCGGCAATTCGTCCGGGCATGGTCGCCGGCGCCCTCTTCGCCTTTCTGGTTTCGTGGGACGAAGTGGTGCTCAGCGTGATGATGGCCAGCCCGACCCTGCAAACCCTTCCCGTGAAAATGTGGACCACCCTGCGCCAGGACCTGACGCCAGTGATCGCCGTCGCCTCGACGCTGCTGATCGGCTTGTCTGTTTTAGTCATGGTCATCGCCGCCGCGCTGCGCCGGCGCAACGAAATCAGCGCCTGAGCGCCCAGGAGTACGACATGAGTGCCGTGATCAAAGACGCATCCCAGCAGAACGACAAACCCCTGGTCAGCCTGCGCAACCTGAACAAGCACTACGGTGACTTTGCCGCCGTCGACAACATCTCGCTGGACATCAAGGACGGCGAATTCCTGACCTTTCTTGGCTCCAGCGGCTCGGGCAAAAGTACCACGCTGTCGATGCTTGCCGGGTTTGAAACACCGAGCAGCGGCGAAATTCTCGTCAACGGTGAATCGCTGGTGAACGTGCCGCCGCACAAGCGCGACATCGGCATGGTGTTCCAGCGTTATTCACTGTTCCCGCATCTGTCGGTGCGCGACAACATCGCTTTCCCTTTGGCGATCCGCAAACTCGCCGCAGCCGAACGCGACAAGCGTGTCGACGCGATGCTGAAACTGGTGCAACTCGAACAATTCGCCCATCGCCGCCCTTCGCAACTGTCTGGTGGTCAGCAACAACGGGTCGCCATCGCTCGGGCACTGGTTTACGAGCCACGCATTCTGTTGATGGATGAGCCGCTGGGCGCGCTGGATAAAAAGCTGCGTGAGGATTTGCAGGATGAATTGCGCCAACTGCATCGCCGCTTGGGCATCACCATTGTCTACGTGACCCACGACCAGGAAGAAGCCATGCGTTTGTCGCAACGCATCGCGATTTTCAGTCACGGCAAGATTGTCGGTTTGGGCAGCGGTTACGACCTTTATCAGAATCCGCTGAATGCGTTTGTTGCGTCGTTTCTGGGGAATTCGAACTTCCTCAAGCTCAAGGCGCAGGGCAATGCAGCGGCGAGTTTCGAGGGACAGTCGTTGTCGATTCGACTGACGGCGGGCTTGCACACCGAGCAGGATGTGTTGCTGATGGTGCGGCCGGAAAAGGCCTTGGCGTTGAGCGTGGCGCAAGCGATCAGCGAACCGTTGCCGTCGGGTTGGAACGAAGTTTCAGCGAAGGTCGTGGAAGTGTTGTTTCTCGGCGAAAGCCAGACCTGCAGCGTGGTCACTTCCGGTGGAACATCAATGACGGTGAAAGCGTTGTCCGCCGCCGGCATGCCGCAGAAGGCCGGCGATCCGGTGCGAGTACGCTGGGCTACAACCGACGCCTGTGTCTACACCGAATGGACCGAAAGCGACCTCAACAAAGCCGCCGGTTCTCACTGAGCCCCCTGTAGGAGCTGCCGCAGGCTGCGATCTTTTGATCTTGCTGTGAAAAAAACAAGATCAAAAGATCGCAGCCTCGTTTCACTCGACAGCTCCTACAGGAATGCATTCCAAATGTGGGAGCGAGCCTGCTCGCGAATGCGGTGTGTCATTCAATGTTGATGTTGACTGATGCGGCCTCTTCGCGAGCAGGCTCGCTCCCACAAGGGTTTAGTGGTGTTCAGGTAATTGGGAAATAGCCTTCAATTTCATCCGGCCACGCCGTGAGGATTTCGAAGCCTGTTTCAGTCACCGCGACCATATGCTCCCACTGCGCCGACAACGAGCCATCCTTGGTCAGCACGGTCCAGCCATCGGGCATGTTCTTCACATGACGCTTGCCGGCATTGAGCATCGGCTCCACGGTAAAAATCATCCCGGCCTTGAGCTTCATGCCCTGGTTGGGAAAGCCGTAATGCAGAATCTGCGGCTCATCGTGATAGACCTTGCCGATGCCGTGGCCGCAATACTCACGCACCACGCTGAAGCCTTCCTTCTCCGCCAGCGTCTGGATCGCGTGACCGATATCGCCCAACGTCGCGCCCGGCTTGACCACGCGAATACCCGCGCACATCGCCTCGTAGGTGGTCTTGATCAGATGCTGCGCCTCAGGCGTTGCCTCACCGACCACGTACATGCGGCTGGTGTCGCCGAACCAGCCGTCCTTGATCACCGCGATGTCGAGGTTGACGATGTCGCCATCCTTCAACGGCGTGCCCGATGGAATGCCGTGGCACACCGCATCGTTGACCGACGCACAGACCGTTTTCGGAAAGCCGTGATAACCGACGTTGGCCGGCACGGCTTTTTGCACATTGACGATGTAGTCGTTGCACAACCGATCCAGTTCATCGGTGGTCACGCCAGCCTTGACGTGCGGCACCAGCATCGCCAGCACTTCGGCAGCGAGTTTGCCGGCAGCGCGCGATTGTGCGATGTCGGCCGGGGTGTTGATCTTGATCTGGTTTCTCATGCGCTGACGGCTTCCTGAGTCAGTTGTTGCAGATCCAGCCCGCCGTTCTGTTCGGTGCGGATCAGCAAGCGGCAAATGGCACTGTGGTCGAGGTTCGGGTGCAGCTCGGCGAGCATGCCGATGCGCATCCAGTGCTCGGCCTGCGCGTTGATCGAGCGGCTGAGCGCATTGCTGGAGATGCGCAGGTTCTCGTGCATGTCCTCTGAAATCTTTACGATGCCCATATATGAATCCGATACGATGTGTATATGGTTCGTATATTAGCCAAGCCCCGTGGAAAATTGCAAATCCTCAAGCAAGCGCGGCATCGAAAAACGACGAGATGAGACGACTGGAGCGCCGCTCGGCCAGACAGTACAAATAGGTCTCGGTAAAAAGTTCTTCGCCCTTGATGCGAATCGTGCGGATGTTCGGGTCGGCAATGAACTCCGCTTCCGACACCACGCCCAATCCCAGCCCGCGCACCACCGCCTCACGCAACGCCTCGCGGCTGCCAATCTCCATGGCGATGCGCGGTTTGACCTGCGCCGCATTCAGCGCCTGCTCCAGCACCAGCCGCGTGGTCGAACCGGGCTCGCGTTGCAGCAGCCGTTGCCCTTCCAGTTCCTCGATTCGCACGCTGCCACGATTGGCCAGCGGATGCTCATGATGGGCGAACAGAATGATCGCGTGCCGCGCATAACGCACTGCACACAGCGCCGGATCATCCTGACGCCCGGCCAGCACGGCGATGTCGGTCACGTAGTTTTCCAGATCCGACAACACCTGCGCCGAGTTGCCGACGCGAATCGACACGTCGATGTTCGGATGCTGTTGCAGGTAACTGTCGACCATCTCGATTACATGAAACGGCCCCACCGCGCCGACCTTGAGCTGGCCGCTGTCGAGTCGTCCGGAATCGCGCAGCAGGTTGTGCGCCTCCAGCTCCAGCAAGGCGATGCGCTGGGCGATCGGCAGCAACTGCCGTCCGACGTCGGACAGTTCAATGCGCCGCCCGCGCCGATGGAACAGTTCGACATTGTGTTGGCGCTCCAGGCTTTGCACCTGGGTGGTCAAGGTCGGCTGGCTCAAGCCCGTGGCTCTGGCACCGGCGCTGAAACTGCCATGACGAGCGACGGCGAGAAAGGCGCGAAGTTTGGCGCTGGACATCCATAGACTCCATCAATAGTCAGCTGCTGTTTCGCATATTGAATTGATTGAATGACTGTCACGTGACAGCCCTAGCCTGTGGCAACTCCCAACCACACCGTGGAATGCCATGAAAACAATCAAACAGTTTCTGCGTGCCGCCAGCCTCACCGTTCTTGCCCTGAGTGCCAGCCAGGTCTGGGCCAAAGACAAACTGACCATTGGCCTGATCCCGTCCGAAGACTCCCAGGCGATGATCGAATCGAGCAAGCAAGTGCTCGACGCCCTGCAAAGCCAGATCGGCATGCCGGTGGTGCCGTTCGTGGCCACCGACTACAACGGCATCATCGAAGCGCTGCGCTCGGGCAAACTCGACGTCGCTTACCTCGGGCCGTTCTCCTATGTGTTGGCAACCTCGGTGGCGGATGTCGAAGCGTTCTCCGTGGCAGTCACCAAGAAGACCGGACAGAGTGCTTACAAAAGCGTGATTCTGGCGCGCAAGGACAGCGGCATTCACACCCTTGCCGACCTCAAGGGCCGCACGTTCGCCTTCGTCGATCCAAGCTCGGCGTCTGGACATCTGTTCCCCAAGGCCGGTCTTGAGCAGGCCGGTTTTAGCCCGGACACGCTGTTCAAACGGGTGATTTTCTCCGGATCCCACGACGCCAGCATCCTCGCGGTCGAGAATAAAAAGGTCGATGCCGCCGCAGTGGCCGACCGCATCTTTGCCAGCGCCGTGGCCAAGAACGTGGTGAAGCAGGATGACTTCGAGGTGGTCTGGAGTTCGAAGCCGATTCCCGAGTCGCCAATGGTCTGGCGCAAGGCGCTCGACCCTGAACTGAAGCAGAAAGTCGCAGCGGCCCTCGCCTCGATCAAGGATGTGCCGTGGGGCGATCAGGGCGTGCTCAATGGCTTCCAGCCGACCACCGACGCGTCTTATGACGTGGTGCGCGAAACCGCCAAGGTCCTCGATCTGGATTTGCGGAGCATGAAATGATCAGCATCCGCCAACTGACCAAACACTACGGCAGCAACCCGGTATTACGTGGCATTGACCTTGAGGTCGCTGCCGGCGAATTCGTCGTCGTGCTCGGGCAGTCGGGCGCCGGTAAATCGACCTTGCTGCGTTGCATCAATCGTCTGGCCCGGGCCGACAGTGGCACGCTCAACGTGGCGGGCATCGATGCCCTCGCCTGCCCGGACACCACGGTTTTGCGTCGCGAAGTGGCGATGATCTTTCAGCACCACAACGTCGTGCCGCGCCTGAGCGTGCTGAAGAATGTGCTGACCGGTCGCCTCGGCTCCGTCGGTACGCTCACTTCGATTTTGCAACTGTTCCGGCGTGACGATGTGGCGCTGGCAATGCAGTGCCTGGAACGCGTCGAACTGGCGCACAAGGCCGGCGAGCGCACCGATTCATTGTCTGGCGGACAGAAGCAGCGCGTCGGCATTGCCCGCGCCTTGGCGCAACGACCGCAGGTGATTCTGGCCGATGAACCGATCGCCAGCCTCGACCCGAAAACCGCGCGACTGGTCTTGCAGTACCTGCGCGATGCCACTCGCGAGCTGGGCATCACCGTGCTGTGCAATCTGCATCAGGTCGAATACGCCCGCGAGTTTGGCGACCGCGTGGTCGGCCTCGCTCATGGCAGTCTGGTGTTCGATGGCAAAGCCTCAAGCATGACCGAAGCCGATCTGGCGCGAATCTACCCGGGACAATCAGCGCCAGCCTGCGCAGACGTGCCGACGCCCACCCTGACCTATCGCACCGCCTCGAGGGCCTGAGCATGCAAGCGCAAAACTATCAGTGGGTCGGCGACCGTCCCCGGGGCCCGCGCAGTTGGCTGACCACCGCCGGCATCGTCCTGATCGTGCTGTGGACGCTGAACTGGAGTGCCCAGGGCGCGCAACTGAGCCTGGGTGAGCTGGCGGCGGGTTTGCCGCAGATTGGTGATTTCCTCTCGCGCACCTTTCCACCCGATCTGAGCATCCTGCCGCGTCTGGTGGCACCGGCCATCGAAACCCTGCAGA
Source organism: Pseudomonas sp. NPDC087598 (assembly GCF_044743525.1). Taxonomy (NCBI): domain Bacteria; kingdom Pseudomonadati; phylum Pseudomonadota; class Gammaproteobacteria; order Pseudomonadales; family Pseudomonadaceae; genus Pseudomonas; species Pseudomonas sp. NPDC087598. The sequence goes on from NZ_JBIUWQ010000033.1 coordinate 35,536, forward strand.
TCGCCATTTGGGGCACCCTGCTCGGCGTGTTGCTGGCAATCCCGCTGTCGTTTCTCGCGGCGCGCAACTTGAGCCGCAATCGCTGGGTGTTTCACACCACGCGTCAGGCGCTGAACTTCACCCGCAGCATCAACGAACTGATCCTCGCCCTGATCTTCGTCTCGGCCGTCGGCCTCGGTCCGTTTCCCGGTGTGCTGGCGCTGGCGCTGCATGGTCTGGGCATGCTCGGCAAGTTCTTCGCCGAGAGCATCGAAGAGATCGATCAAGGCCCGATTGAAGCGCTGCAAGCGACCGGGGCGCGACCGTTGCAAGTGATCGTATTTGGCGTTCTGCCGCAGGTGATCACGGCGTGGATTGCGGTGATTCTGTACCGCTTCGAGGTCAACCTGCGCTCGGCCACCGTACTTGGGATGGTCGGTGCCGGCGGCTTGGGATTCGAGCTGGTGAGCAGTCTCAAGCTGTTCAAATATCAGGAAACCGCAACCTGCATCATCGTCATCACCTTCATGGTGATCGTCGCCGACGCGATCTCCAGCCGCCTGCGCGCGGCGATCCAGAGCGGTTCGGCGCACTGAGGCCGAGCCGTTATCGGCTGAGCCGATTCAAACCTGCGAATTATCGATTTGAGCCGTTGTCGACGGGCGCCGAGTATGGCGCCACCAACGACAACAACAAGAAGGAATGACCATGACTGCCCGCTTCCAGAACCCCGTCGATACCCGTTTCGGCTGGGGCAGCCTGCATGAACTCGCCGCCATTACCGAGCAGCAGACCGTCGCCCTCGTCACCTTCCCCGAAGCCCGTGGGCTGGGCCTGGTGGATCGCCTGCAAGCCTTGCTCGGTGATCGCCTGGTCTACATCTTCGAAGAGGTTCAACCGAACCCTGATGTCGCCCATCTGCGCAGCACTTACGAGCACTTCTGGCAACACGCCGGCGAATGCGACGTGGTGCTTGCCGTCGGTGGTGGCAGCGCCATCGACACCGCCAAGGCGTTGATCGTCGGCACCGAGTCCGGGCACTTCGATGAGCTGCTGGCTCTGCTGGCGAGCGGAAAGTCGTTTACCCCCGCGCGCTGCAAGCAACTGATCGCCGCGCCAACCACCGCCGGCACTGGCAGCGAAGTCACGCCATGGGCGACCATCTGGGACAGCGCAAGCCAGAAGAAATACTCGCTGCACCTGGATTGCACCTGGCCGCGCGTGGCGATCATCGACCCGCAACTGATGCTCACCGTACCGGCCAGCGTCACCGTTTCCACCGGGCTCGATGCACTGTCGCACGCCCTGGAAGCGATCTGGAACGTCAACGCCAACCCGGTCTCCGACACCTTCGCGATCTCGGCGATCGAAGACATTCTCGAATGCTTGCCGCCACTGCAGCAGGACTTGTCCAGCCAGGAACTGCGCACGCGCATGGCGCTGGCTGCGCTCAAGGCCGGGCTGGCGTTTTCCAACACCAAAACCGCGCTGGCGCATTCGATTTCCTACGAGATGACCTTGCGCCACGGTTTACCCCACGGCATCGCCTGCTCCTTCACCCTGCCGTTGGTGCTGGGTCTGGCCTGGGGACATGACGCCACCCGTGATCGCACGTTGCAACGCGTCTTCGGCACAGACCTGGCCAAGGCCCAGCAGCAGTTGCGCGAGTTTCTCCACCAGCTCGGGGTGAAGACCGAGTTTGCCGACTACGGCGTCTGCGCCAAGGATGCCGAAGACATCATTCACCTCGCGATGCAGGGCGCACGCGGCAAGAACTTCATCGGTTCCAAAGCCGCCTGACGCCTGGCGACACCCGATCAACCCAAGCACCACCTGCGGCGTCAAGCTGCGGTGATTTCCTGCCGCACCGAAAAAGAGTGCACCCGCCGACGACAACCGGCGGGAATCCACAACAATAAGGAAAAGATCATGAATCGTGCCCAAACCATGCCTGGTCTAGCCGTACGCTCTGCCTCGTTCCGGGTCGCCCAATGGCGCATGCTGCTGGCGGCGATGTTCTGTTACCTGTTTTTCTACACCGGGCGACAGACTTTCGGTTTTGCCATTCCGGGGATTCAGGCCGAGTTCGGCCTGAGCAAGGAAACCCTCGGCTGGGCGTCTGCCGCGATGCTCTGGGCCTACGCCATTGGCCAGGCGATCAACGGCAACCTCGCCGACAAATTCGGTGGCCGGCGCATCATGACCCTCGGCGCGGTGTTGTCCTGCGGTGCCAACTGGGTGACCAGTTTTGCCGGCGGTTTTACCAGTCTGATTCTGCCGTGGGGCGTCAATGGCTACTTTCAGGCGTTGGGCTGGGCCCCGGGCAGTCGGCTGATTTCCAACTGGTGGGCGGCCGGCGAGCGCGGCAAGGTCTATGGTTTCTACACCTTCGCCGCCGGCTGCGCTTCGGTTCTGTCGTACGTCACCTCCATCGTCGTGCTGGAGGTGCTGCAACTGGAATGGCGCTGGATCTTCCGTTTGCCGGTGCTGCTGATGCTCGCTGGCGGGATCATCTTCTATCTGGTGGCCCGCGAACGGCCGCAGGATCTGGGTTTCGAGCCATTGACCGATACCGGCGTGGCCAACGCTGATGACAAACATCAGGAGGCCGGCCATGGCCAGGTCGAGTCGTCGGCACAACGCTACAAAGCGGTGCTGAAGAATCCTCGCCTGCTGATCGCCGCGCTGTCACTGGGCTTTCAGAACGCCGCCCGCTACGGTTTGATCGTCTGGGTGCCGGTGCATTTTCTCGGCGCCAACTGGAAAAGCGGCGACAGCATGGTCGATCCGAAGTGGATCACCGTTGCCCTCCCCGTCGGCATGGCCGTCGGCGCGCTGAGCAATGGCTGGGTATCGGACAAACTGTTCGGTTCCAAGCGCTATCTGGCAATCATGCTCTACATGCTCCTCGGCGCTGCGACCAGTCTGTGGATGTGGAGCCTGCCGCCGCACAGTGCAATCGGCCTGGTGGCATTGTTCCTTTGCGGCTTCTTCGTCTACGGCCCGGCCTCGAGTTTCTGGGCGCTGTGCCCGGATCTGGTCGGCGCCAAACGTGCCGGCACCGCGACCGGGATCATGAACTTCTCGTCCTATCTGTTCGCCGGACTGGCCGAGCCAATGATTGGTCGCTTGCTTGACTCCACGGCAAATACGTCTCTCATCTTCATAGTGGTCACCAGTGCCTGCGTGTGCAGTGCGGCGGTGGCATTGTTCATCCGACGCTGACGGGGCTTGCATGTATCAGTACCACAAGTGGTTGCGTTCGTTTCATGCCGTGGCCAAGACCGGCAGTTTCACCCTCGCCGCCGAGTTTCTCAGCGTCGGTCAGCCGACGGTCAGCGAGCAGGTCAACGCGCTGGAGAAAACCTTCTCGGTCGAGCTGTTCCATCGCCGTGGTCGCTATATCGAGATGAGTGCCGCCGGGCACAAGCTGTTCGCAATCACTCAGGGCCTGTTCGGTCAGGAAGATGAAGCGGTGCAACTGCTGCAAAGTTTCAAGCAGCGCAAGAACGGCATGTTGCGCCTCGGCGCGGTGTCGCCGCCGATTGCGATGAACCTGACTTACGAGCTGATGCAGCGCCACCCCGACATCGAACTGGAAACATCGTTTTCCTCAGAAAAGGAGACCCTGGCGCGACTGTTCAATTTCGACATCGACGTGGCGATTCTGGCGCTGTCGGAATTCGACGAGCGCTTCCACACGCGGCTGTATCACCGTTACCCGATCATCGCGGTGGTGCGCGACGACCATCCATGGGCCGCTCAGTCGCAGGTCCACATCAACGAAATCAGTGGCGAAAAATGGGTACTGCGTGAAACCAGTGCGCGCACCCGGCAACTGGTGGAAGAAAGCTGCAAACGCCTCGACCTGGCACTCAACTGCGTCATGCAACTGAACAGCCGCGAGGCCATCGTGCACGCGATCGTCAAAGGCATCGGTATCGGATTTGTCTCGGCCGTCGAGTACGCCGAAACCCCGGGCACCGTGCCGATCACCTTTGTCGATCACCCGTTTTTCATCGAATACCACTTGTGCTGCCTCGGCATTCGGCGGAACCGCCCAGTGATTGCCGAACTGTTTGATTCCAATCCAGCGCTGACCTGATCAGCACTGCCCCTTGAAACGGCCTGCCTCATTGCCGAGGGACGGCCCCCGCTTACCCGAAAACGGAGATTGACCATGCAATATCAGCAACCGACTCACCTGCAAGCCGCCATCCTCGACTGGGCTGGCACCGTTGTCGATTTCGGCTCGTTTGCGCCGACGCAGATTTTTGTCGAAGCCTTTGCCGAGTTCGGCGTGGCCGTTTCGCTCGAAGAAGCACGCGGGCCGATGGGCATGGGCAAGTGGGATCACATCCGCACCTTGTGCAACCTGCCGCAGATTGCCGAACGTTACCGCGCCGCGTTCGACCGCTTGCCGACTGACCTGGACGTCAGCGCTATTTACGAGCGCTTCATGCCGCTGCAAATTGAGAAAATCGCCCTGCATTCCGCGTTGATCCCCGGTGCGCTCAATGCCATTGACGCATTGCGCGAGAAGGGTTTGAAGATCGGTTCGTGCTCCGGATATCCGGCGGTGGTGATGGCCAAGGTTGTCGAGCTGGCGCGGGAAAATGGTTATGTCGCCGATCATGTCGTGGCCACCGACGAAGTGCCCAATGGTCGCCCTTATCCGGCGCAGTCGCTGGCCAACGTGATTGCCCTGGGCATCAGTGACGTCGCCGCGTGCGTCAAGGTGGACGACACCTGGCCCGGGATTCTCGAAGGTCGCAGCGCAGGCATGTGGACGGTGGCACTGACCTGTTCCGGTAACGCCTTGGGCCTGACCTACGAGCAATATCAGGCGTTGCCGTCGGATCGACTGGCCGAAGAGCGCGCACGGATCGGCAAGATGTTCGCCCCTTCACGTCCGCACTACCTGATCGACACCATTGCTCAGTTGCCTGAAGTGATCGACGACATCAACGCCCGCCTCGCCCGCGGCGAAACCCCGCAAGCCAGCTGAGTTAACTACCGCTGAGCTGCCGAAGGCTGCGATCTTTTGATTTTGAAGGTCAAAAGATCGCAGCCTGCGGCAGCTCCTACAGGGGTTTAGTCGGATTGTGAGTCGGGGGGCTAAATTTCGGGCAAAAAAAAGCTGCCAGAAATGGCAGCAAAAACTTTAAGAACACGCGATGTATTGACTGAAGTGTAGACGCCGGAAAATGACAATGTCATGACACCGGCAAATTCATTGAACCGCCCCCGTGCCGTCATCAGGATGTCATCAAGGTCACGGCAGAATCCTCGCAAACCGTCTTGAGCCTTGAGGCGAAGATTCTGCAAGGATTCCCGATGAAAGAAGACGCCTCGCTGTTCGCCGCCATCGACCTGGGCTCCAATGCGTTCCGGATGATGATCGGCCAGTCGGTACGCAGTCGAAAGGGCTTCATGATTCAGGAAGTCAAAACCTTGCGCGAGCCGGTTCGTCTGGCCGAGGGCTTTGACGGTGGCGCGCTGGATGAAATGGCGCTGGACCGTGGCTGGCAGGCGCTGGCGCGGTTCGGCAAGAAACTGCGCGGCTTTGAGGCCGGCCGGGTGCGGGCGGTGGCCACCAGCGCGGTGCGTGAGGCGGATAACTCGAAATTGTTTCTGGCCAGTGCCGAACGGCATCTGGGCTTTCGCATCGACGTCATTTCCGGTCATGAAGAAGCACGCCTGGTGTATGCCGGTGTCGCTCATGCCCTGCCGAGTGCCGAAGACATGCGCCTGGTGGTCGACATCGGCGGCGGCTCCACCGAACTGATCCTCGGCCAGGGTTCACAACCGTTGCTCACCGAAAGCATTGCCATCGGCAGCGGGACACTCGGTGCGCGTTATTTCCCGGACGGTCGTATCTCTCCCGGCGCCCTGCAAGAAGCCGAGCGCGTGGCCATTCTGCAATTCGAGAAAGTCGCCCGACGCTATCGCGCTCAGGGCTGGCAGCAGACCATTGGCTCTTCCGGCACTGCGCGCATGCTCGCCAAAGTACTCAAGGCCAATCGGCTCAACGACTTCGCTCAGGACGGTATTACCTACGCTGGCCTGTTGCGTCTTTCGTTGCTGTTGCTGAAGGTCAGCAACGTCCAGCAGTTGAAACTCGCCGGCCTGCAACCGCATCGCCAGAGCATCCTGCCCGGCGGGTTGGTGTTGATGCTGGCGGCATTCAAAGTGTTTGGCATCTCGCAGATGGTGCCCTCCGAGCCGGGATTGCGCCTCGGCGTACTGCATGGGCTGATGAGCAATCACTGACCTCTGCGCACTGCAGCAGAATCACTCGCTAATCAAGGCTTTCCTGATAGCGAGGACGCCCTTTCAAACCTCAATGACGCCTTCCTGTAAAAGCCGATAAATGCCTCCCTCCTCCTCGCGGTTTTCGTTCTATCGTTAGATCGAAATGGCAGTATTTGCGGCCGACTAAAGGTTGCGACGGCCCCCTGTCTGAGCCTATGTTGCACGCGAGCTTTTCCCCGCGAATGGAACGCGATCAACACCACAAAGAGGTGAAGAAATGTCAAAGGAATCACGCCCTGCCGTACTTGGGCTGATCGGCAATACACCGCTGGTACAAGTGACCCGCTTCGATACCGGCCCGTGCACTCTGTTTCTCAAGCTTGAATCGCAAAACCCCGGCGGTTCCATCAAGGACCGTATCGGTCTGGCGATGATCGATGCGGCCGAACGCGACGGTCGCCTCAAACCCGGCGGCACCATCGTCGAAGCCACGGCCGGCAATACCGGCTTGGGCCTGGCATTGGTCGGCCGCGCCAAAGGCTATCGCGTGGTGCTGGTGGTACCGGACAAAATGTCCACGGAAAAAGTCCTGCACTTGAAAGCCATGGGCGCCGAGGTGCATATCACCCGCTCCGATGTCGGCAAGGGCCATCCGGAGTATTACCAGGACGTCGCCGCGCGGCTGGCGAAAGACATTCCCGGCGCCTTCTTCGCCGACCAGTTCAACAACCCGGCCAACCCGTTGGCCCATGAATGCAGCACCGCCCCGGAAATCTGGGCGCAGACCGAGCATGACCTCGACGCCATCGTCGTCGGTGTCGGCTCGGCGGGTACGCTGACCGGCCTGAGTCGCTTCTTCAAGCGTGTGCAGCCGGATCTGGAAATGGTTCTGGCCGATCCGGTCGGTTCGGTCATGGCTCAATACAGCCGCGACGGCTCACTGCCGACACCCGGTTCATGGGCCGTGGAAGGCATCGGTGAGGATTTCATTCCATCGATCACCGACCTCTCCAGCGTGCGCCACGCCTATTCGATCAGCGATGAAGAAAGCTTCGATCACGCCCGCCAATTGCTCAAGGCCGAAGGCATTCTCGGCGGCTCGTCCACCGGCACCCTGCTTGCCGCTGCGCTGCGTTATTGCCGCGAACAGACCGAACCGAAACGCGTCGTCAGCTTCGTCTGCGACACCGGCACTCGCTACTTGTCGAAGGTCTATAACGACCAGTGGATGACCGATCAGGGCCTGTTGCAACGCAAGGGTTATGGCGACTTGCGCGACCTGATCGCCCGACGTTTCGAGGACGGTCGCGTCATCAGCGTCGGCCCCGACGACACCTTGCTGACCGCGTTCCAGCGCATGCGTCTGGCGGATGTCTCGCAACTGCCGGTGCTGGTTGAAGGCAAAACCCTGGTCGGCGTGATCGATGAATCGGACATTCTGCTGGCCGTACATGAGGACGCCGCACGCTTCAGCCAATCGGTGTCCAGCGTCATGACCGACAAACTACAGACGCTAGCGCCCGGCGCCAGCCTTGCCGAACTGGAAGCGGTACTCAGCCGTGGCCTCGTCGCCATCATCGCCGACGCGGCAGGTTTCCATGGCCTGATCACCCGCACCGACATGCTCAACCAATTACGGAGATCCCTCGCATGAGTCAGCACGACAAGAACTCCCAAGGCTTCGCGACCCGGGTGATCCATGCCGGGCAGGAACCTGACCCGACCACCGGCGCGCTGATGCCGCCGATCTATGCCAACTCGACGTACCTGCAAGACAGCCCCGGCGTGCACAAGGGCTTCGACTACGGCCGCTCGCACAACCCGACGCGTTTTGCTCTGGAACGCTGCGTGGCCGATCTGGAAGGTGGCACCCAGGCGTTTGCTTTCGCGTCCGGGCTGGCGACGATTTCCACCGTCCTTGAACTGATCGATGCCGGTTCGCACATCATCTCCGGCAATGACCTGTACGGCGGTACCTTCCGCCTGTTCGACAAGGTCCGCCAGCGCAGCGCCGGGCATCGTTTCAGCTACGTCGACCTGACTGACCTGTCGGCGTTCGAAGCGGCACTGCAGGACGACACGCGCCTGGTCATCGTCGAATCGCCGACCAACCCGCTGCTGAGCCTCTCCGATCTGGCCGCGATTGCGCGCATCTGCCGTGCACGCGGGATCATCAGCGTGGCCGACAACACCTTTGCCAGCCCGTACATCCAGCGTCCACTGGAGCTGGGTTTCGACATCGTGCTGCACTCGACCACTAAATATCTCAACGGTCACTCCGACGTCATCGGCGGTATTGCCGTGGTCGGGCAGAACGCCGAACTGGCCGAGCGCCTGGGCTTTTTGCAGAACGCCGTCGGCGCGATTTCCGGGCCGTTCGATGCGTTTCTGACCTTGCGCGGAGTGAAAACCCTGGCGCTGCGCATGGAGCGTCATTGCAGCAACGCACTGGATCTGGCGCAGTGGCTGGAGCAGCAACCGCAAGTCAAACGCGTCTACTACCCGGGCCTCGCATCGCATCCGCAGCATGAGTTGGCCAAGCGGCAGATGCGCGGTTTCGGCGGGATGATTTCCGTGGATCTGAACACTGATCTGGCCGGCGCGCGGCGTTTTCTCGAGAACGTGAAGATCTTCGCCCTGGCCGAAAGCCTCGGCGGTGTCGAGAGCCTGATCGAGCATCCGGCGATCATGACCCACGCGACCATTCCACCTGAAACCCGCGCCAAACTGGGTATCGGCGATGGTCTGGTGCGGCTGTCGGTAGGCGTCGAAGACGTCGAAGACCTGCGCGCCGATCTGGCGCACGCGCTGACGAAAATCTAGTCCGCAGGAACGACAAAGCCCGCACGCTGCGGGCTTTGGTTGTTCGAGTAGGCGGCCAGTGCTGGTCTCTGGCTTACAAGGTTTATCAGGCTTCTCACAGTACCGGGCCAAATTGAAAAAGTACGGCCTCGGCTGCTTCACACGGCGTAAGGGCTGGATCTCAGCGCGGAGATCTTTCTAACCGTGTACCCTTCGGAACGCGCCCCACGTCCCCTTGCTATCCGCTTGCGCATCAGTCTGCGTCTTCGCCTACATTCTTTAGCCTAGCAAAGGGTTAAGGAGCTGCGTCGTGGTTTTTAGACTGATTTCAACTTTGCCAATCCGGTGAAGGAGAGTAATCGCCTAACAGCCGTCGATCCCCTCGCCGCGCCGCCGCCCTGCAGCGACCTATACTGGTTCAGTCAAGTAATGACTACGTCGACACCTGTGCGCCTGGCGGTGCACCCGTGCCTTTTCGCCAACCAGATCAACCCCTAGCCAATACGTCGTAGCGCCAGTGATTGTGCAGTGCACGACGGTTTATCGCTTTGTGGCTGCCGGGGCGTGGAGAAAATCATGAAATACAAGCTTTTGCCGGGCATGGTTCTGGCAGTGGCGGCTGCCGTCGTGATGCCGGGAGTCTGGGCTGCGCAGCCGCAAGCGCTGGCTTCGGATGGGGCTGATCATGTCGGTGCTGGTGCAGTGGCTTCCGATGGTTCTGATCATGTCGGCGCTGGGGCGGTGGCGTCTGACGGTTCTGATCATGTCGGTGTTGGTGCGGTGGCGTCTGACGGTTCTGATCACGTCGGCGCTGGGGCAGTGGCGTCTGACGGTTCTGAACATGTTGGTGCAGGTGCAGTCGCATCCGACGGATCTGACCATGTCGGTGCAGGTGCGGTAGCTTCCGACGGTTCTGATCATGTCGGTGCTGGTGCGGTGGCGTCTGACGGATCTGATCATGTCGGTGCTGGTGCGGTGGCGTCTGACGGATCTGATCATGTCGGTGCTGGTGCGGTGGCGTCTGACGGTTCCGATCATGTCGGTGCTGGTGCAGTAGCTTCCGACGGGGCCGATCATGTCGGCGCCGGAGCACTCGCGGCTGACGGTGCTGATCGAACAGGCATCAATCGCGTTGCATATTCGCGTGTCGGCGTGGGCTCCGATCGGGTCGCTTCGGCCCTGATGACCGGCAGTTATTCCGACCAGTTCAACAGTCCGCAGTAACCTCTGCATTCTGGCGGGCGGCGCCTTCGGGGCCGCCGCTGCGCCAGCGCACTAGCACATTTGTGCTAATCGACCATCCCGCCACCCGACGTTATATTCCCCTGCAACCCCCGATGTTCCCCAACGTTGCCCTTTCGCTGCGTGCGGGATCGTTGTGCCTGGAAATCAGAACAACACCAAGGAAGAAACACCATGAAAGTGCATCTCCACCTCTGCAAAGTCGCCGTTGTCGGCGCCCTGCTGACAGGCGTCGCCGGTTGCCAGACCGCCAAGCCCAGCGAAGCCAGCATGAAAGAACGCGCTCAGACCGTCATCGGCAAACCAGTGTCGAAAATCGACAACATCCGCAGCGACAGCACCCTCACCTACTACACCGCCTACACCCCGGCCGGTGAATACAACTGCGAATTGCCCAGCGGCGCCATCATCGCGGTGGCGAGCATGGGCATCATGACACCGCCGCTGTCATGCCTGCCCAAAGGCGCCTCACCGATTCCACTCCAATAATCCCCCATTCTCGGTAAAGGACTACGTTCCATCATGAAAACCCTGATCGCAACACTCACCCTCGCCACCCTGTTCCTCACTGGCTGCGCCACCCCGAAACAATGGGAAGCCACCGGCGGCAGCAAAAACGATGGCGTCGTCCAGGTCTCCTATGAACTGGGTCAGTTCGAAAGCGGCCAGACCAGCGCCGAACAAGGCCTGACCGTCGCCGCGCAACGCTGCAAGACCTGGGGCTACAAAAACGCCGAGGTCACCGGCTCGGAGAAAAACATCTGCCGCACCATGGGCCAGTACAACTGCCTGCAAACCACCATCACTCAAGACTATCTCTGCAAACGCTGACACTTGACCTCTGTAGGAGCTGCGGCACGCTGCGATCTTTTGATGATGTTTTTGAGGAACAGGATCAAAAGATCGCAGCGTGCCGCAGCTCCTACAGGATTTCCGCGACGGTCGTTGTTGGTTGGTCGCGCAGGGTTCGCAAGGTCGTGCGCAGCTCGGCCGGGCGTACCGGTTTGGACAGGATGGCAATTTGGCGGTCGTGCAAGACCGCCTGTATTTTTTCGATGTCATGACCGGTGATGATCATCGCCGGGACCGCCCAGCCGCGCTGGCGCCGCACATCATCAATGCATTCGATGCCCGTGGCATGGCTACCGAGATCGTAGTCGGCGACGATGATGTCGCAGTCGGTGACCAAGTCGCGCCCCGTCAGCTCGGCCTGCACCACACAGCCCCAACGCTCAAGCAGCGCCGACGTGGCCATCAGCACGTTGCGATCATCCTCCACCAGACACACCTTCAACCCGGTCAGCAGACCGACCTGTCGCGCATCATCGCGGATGACCGATTGCAGCGGCGCTGCCGCCATGGGCAACCCGGACAAAGTCACCGCCGTACCGCGCGCCAGCCGCGAGCGCAACGCGACCTCCACGCCGATCAATTGCCCCAGGCGCTTGACGATCGACAAACCCAGCCCCACCCCCTCGACGTCTTTGTCGCGTACCTGGCGAACCCGGTAAAACTCCTCGAACACCTTCGGCAGATGCTCCTCGGCGATGCCATTGCCCTGATCGTAAATGACGATAGCCAGCCCGGCTGCACGCCTGCGCACACCGATCAGCACCGGTCGATGCGCGCCGTACTTGAAGCAGTTGGAAAGCACGTTCTGGACCATGGTTGCCAGTAACGCCGGATCGGTGCGCACCCAGTGTTCACAAGGTCGCAAACGCAATTCCACACCCGCCCAACGCGCCGCTTCGGCGTTCTGGCGCAACAGATCCGCGAGCCATTCGCCCAGATTCACGGTTTGCAGTTTCGGCAAAATTCGCCCGTTATCGAGGGTGTACAGATCGAGAATCGAGCGGAACAACTGCGATACGTTGAGCAGCGAACGATCAATGTTGTCGACCAGGCGCCGCTCCTCATCACCCAATCGCGACTCACGCAGGCACGCGGTAAACAGGCCGATGGAGTGAATCGGCTGACGCAAGTCATGGCTGGCCTGAGCGAGAAACCGCGACTTCTCCAGATTGGCCGCAACCGCTTCTTCGGAAGCCTTGCGCGTGCGCTCAAGCAACAAGTGCGCATAAAAAGGAATCACCGTGCTGGTGATCATCAGCATCAACACCATGAACGGTTGCGCCTGCCACACGGGTGTCAGCCGATACACCGCGAGCAACGCCAGCAGTGCCAACACTGTGGCAATTGCCAGATAGCGCGAGCCGTAACGCATGCCGTTGCCGAGGTTGACCCAGATGATCACCGCGTACAACGGCAATGCCGCTTCGCCACCGACCACCAGCCCGAAACAGGTGCCGGTGTAATCGTGGACCATGGCAAAAATCCGCCGTGCCGGATAATGCCCCGGCCAGCGCACAATCGTCTGACGCAACACAATCGAGGCCAGCAAAAACAGGCAGATATAGGTGACCACTGGCAGATACGTATCGAAACGCTGGGCCGGTAAAACGCCGAGCACGCCGATGTAAACCAACGCGATGCTGGCAATGATAATGCGCAGATTGGCCTGATCGAGTTCGGTGTTTTTCTCGAACTTCATGGTGAACGTCCTTGTGCCGCAATCGTCATAATCAGCACGAACCGACAGGCATTGCCCGCGCCCGGTGCTAAGGTGCATGCCATCAGCAACACCCGGCCCAGGGAGGGTCACGCCATGACATGCCGAATTATCATAGCCGACGATCACCCGATGTTTCGCGAGGCAATGTTGCGCACCGTGCAGCGCTTATTGCCCGAGGCGACCATTGAAGAGGCTGGCGACCTCGACGCCGTAATGGCGCTGCTGCCCTGTGGCGACGAGCCGGACAGCCTGATTCTGGACCTGCGTTTTCCCGGCCTCACCTGCGTCAGTCAGCTCGCCGAACTGCGCCGCCGCTTGCCGCGCACCACGCTGATCGTGGTGTCGATGGTCGATGATGAGGCGTTGATCGGTGACGTCATGGCGGCAGGCATTGATGGCTTCATCGGCAAAAACATCGCACCGGATGAAATCGGCCAGGCGATCCTGGCGATTCGCGAAGGTGAAGTGTTGGTAAAGTTTGCGCCGTCAGGCTTGCTGCCGCTGGAGACCGGTGCGGCGCTCACGCCCCGTCAGCAAGAGGTGTTGCGGCTGATCGCGCAAGGCAAGACCAACAAGGAGATCGCCCGTGAACTGGATATTTCACCGTTCACGGTGAGGATTCACGTTTCTTCTCTATTACGCACACTGAACGTCCCCTCACGCGCCGCCGCAGCCGTGAAAAGTCGCTCCCTGTAGGAGCTGCCGCAGGCTGCGATCTTTTGATGTTGTCTGTTAAAAACAAGATCAAAAGATCGCAGCCTGCGGCAACTCCTACACGTTCAAGGGCCTGCGAAATTCATTGTCGATTTTTCGGTGGAGCCGTCGAGAATCCGGATTTACTCTCAGCCCATGAACATACAAACCGCTGTCCTGCCGCCCCACGCCGAAATGGTTCGCGCCATGCTCGAACGCGACACTGCCTATGAAGGCGTGTTTTTTACGGCGGTGAAAACCACCGGAATCTTCTGCCGCCCGAGCTGTACGGCGCGCAAGCCGAAACCGGAGAATGTCGAGTTCTTCGCCCATGCCGACGAGTGCATGTCTGCCGGTTATCGCGCCTGTCTGCGTTGCAAACCGCTGGATGCTGCGGCGATTGCGCCGGATTGGGTGCAGCGGTTGCTGAAAGCTGTGGAGGCGGACCCGGAGCTGCGCTGGAGCGATGCGCAATTGCTCGCCGAAGGCATCGAGCCGCTGAAACTGCGGCGCTGGTTCAAGCAGCATTTCGGCATGACCTTCCATGCGTGGCTACGCACCCGCAGGCTCGGCATGGCGCTGGGCGGGATCAAGCAAGGCACCTCGATCGATCATGCCGCGTTCGACTCCGGCTACGAATCCCTCAGCGGTTTTCGCGATGCGTTCCAGAAGTCATTCTACATCACCCCCGGCCGCGCCGCCAACAGTGAACCGCTGTTGTTCACCCGCTTGACTACGCCGCTGGGGCCGATGATCGCCATGGCTGAACGGCGTGGGCTGGTGTTGCTGGAGTTTCTCGATCGGCCCGCATTGACTCGCGAAGTCGAGGAGTTACACAACCGCTACGGTTACGTGGTCGCGCCGGGGCACAACGCACACTTGCAGCAGATCGAGCGTGAACTGGCGGAGTATTTCGCTGGCCGCTTGACGCTGTTCACTGTGCCTTTGCACTTGCCCGGCAGCGAATTCGCGCGGCAGGTCTGGTCGGCACTGCTGCAAATCCCTTATGGTCAGACCCGCAGCTACGGCGCCATTGCTGCCGGTTTGGGCAAACCCGGCGCCAGTCGCGCGGTGGGCCTGGCCAACGGCCACAATCGTCTGGCGATTGTGGTGCCTTGCCATCGGGTGATCGGCGCGGATGGCTCGCTCACCGGTTATGGTGGAGGGCAACCGCGCAAGGCGTTTCTGCTGCGGCTGGAAAACGCTGCGGTGCAGCTCACGCAGCAACTGGCTTTCTGACGATTTGAATCAAACCACAAGAAGGGATTTCGATGGACGCGCTCGACACTCGGTTCCACCAATTGCACCAGCAAGGCCTGTTGATTCTGACTAACGTCGCTGACGCCACCGGCGCACGACTGGTCGAACATCTGGAGGGCAAAGCCGTCGCCACCAGCAGTGCTGCAGTGGCCTGGGCTCACGGCTACCCGGACGGCAACGCCCTGCCCCTCGAACGTCTGGTTTCGACGGTGGAATCCATCGCCCGGGTGATCAGCATTCCCCTGACCGTGGACGTCGAGGCCGGTTATTCCGATGACCTCGGTCGTGTGGCCGAAGTGCTTGATGCGGTGATCGCCGCCGGCGCTGTCGGGATCAATATCGAGGACGGTTCCGCAGATCCCGAGCTGCTGGCACGCAAGATCGGCGTGGCGCGACAAGTGGCCGACAAACGCAAGATCAAGCTGTTCATCAATGCCCGCACCGATGTCTACCTGAAAAGCCTAGTGCCGGCCGAAGATCGCGTCGCCGAAACCCTGCGCCGCGCGGCGCTGTATCAGGCCGCCGGTGCCGATGGCTTGTTCGCCGCCGGTGTCACCGCCGCCTACGAGATCGAAGCCATCTGCAAAGGCACCTCGTTGCCGGTCAATGTGCTGGGCTTCGCCTGCCTGCCCTCGCCGACTGAGTTGCAAGCGTTGGGCGTACGCCGCTTGAGCGCCGGTTCCGGCATTGCCGAGTTCCTTTATGGCGCGATGGGCGGGCTGGTGAAAAGCTTTCTCGCCACAGGCAAGCTTGATACCCAGGACTTGAAGGCGTTCAGCTACGGCGAAGTCAACGGCCTGCTGAAATAGCATGAGCGACGCTTATCAAGCAGCCAGCACTTTTCTGGCCGCGCTTGATGCCGATTGGCAGCAGCATGTCGCCGCTGTCGGCCCTTGCCTGCACCAGCCGCATCCGGCGCGCGATCCGTATGAGTCGCTGGTGCGGGCGATTGCCTATCAGCAGCTGCATGCCAAGGCTGGCGATGCGATTGTCGGGCGGCTGGTGGGCTTGTTTCCCGGGCAATCGTTTCCGCGACCTGAACAAATCCTCGCGACGGATTTTGATCGAATGCGCAGTTGCGGATTTTCGGGGGGCAAGATTGCAACGATTCAGGGCATTGCTCAAGCAACGCTGGACGGCGTGGTGCCGGATTACGCTACCGCGCTGGCGATGGATGATGAGGTGCTGATTGAGCGGTTGGTCAGCCTGCGCGGGGTTGGCCGCTGGACCGTGGAGATGTTGTTGATCTACAGCCTGGAACGGATGGATATCTTGCCGGCGGATGATTTTGGCGTGCGTGAGGGCTATCGACGGCTGAAGGGATTGGAAGTGCAGCCGACGCGCAGGCAAATGGTTGAGATTGGGTTGGCGTGGAGCCCGTATCGGACGGTGGCGGCCTGGTATTTGTGGCGGATGCCCAAGGTTTAGACCGCGTCATCGTTCATCGCTGGCAAGCCAGCTCCCACAAGGTCGGTGGTGAATGCAGAGTCCTCAATCAATACAAATCCTGTGGGCGCTGGCTTGCCAGCGATCGCGGTGGGTCAGATGGCATTGATTCAAGCTGTGCCGACGCCTTCGCGAGCAAGCTCGCTCCCACAAGGTCGGTGGTGAATGCAGAGCCCTCAATCAATACAAATCCTGTGGGAGCTGGCTTGCCAGCGATGGCGGTGGGTCAGATGGCATTGATTCAAGCTGTGCCGACGCCTTCGCGAGCAGGCTCGCTCCCACCTTTGGAATCGATTACCCCTGTGGGAGCGAGCCTGCTCGCGAAGGCGCCGGTCGATTCAACACCCTTTCAAAGGCCGGATTTCAATCGGCTGAACGCACGGATCAATGCGCGATTGAACGCCTTGCCATTGTCATTCTTGCTATACAACGAAGCCCGCACCGGCTCCGACGGATACGTCCCCGGATCATTGCGAATCGATGCATCGACCAAACCGTCCGCCGCTGTGATCGCATTGGCGTAATGGATGGTGTCCGTGATCGGCGCAATCACCTCCGGCGTCATCAGGTAATCCATCAGCGCCAGCCCGGCCTGCGGGTGCGGCGCATCCTTGGGAATGACCATGGCGTCGAACCAGATCAACGTGCCCTCCTTCGGGATCCGGTAACTGAGCCGGAAAGGTTTACTGGCCGCCTGTGCCTGTCCGGCAGCGATGGCGACGTTGCCGTTCCACGACATCGCCACGCAGGTGTTGCCGTTGGCCAGGTCGCTGATGTTCAGGTCGTTGTCGAAGTAACGAATATACGGACGGATCTTCGCCAGTTGCTGCTCGGCGAGCTTCAGGTCATCGAGGTTCTGCCGGTTGATGTCCAGCCCCATGTACTTCATGACGGCGGCAAACACTTCGTTGGGATCGTTGAGCAGGCTCACCCCGCAATCGGCGAATTTCGACACCACCGCCGGATCGAACAACATCGCCCAACTGTCCGTCGGCGCATTCGGCAGGCGCTGCTTGATCGCCTCGTCCTGATAGCCCACACCGGTAGTGCCCCACGCGTAAATTCCGGCATAACGGTTGCCCGGATCGAACACCGCCATGTGCTGGCGAAACTCGTCACCGACGCCAGCAAAGTGCGGTACCCGCGCCTTGTCCAGCGGCTGAATCGCGCCGCTCTCGATGGCTCGCGACAGATGCTGGCCGGCGGTCAGCACCAGGTCATAACCGCTGCGCCCGGTGAGCAGTTTGGTCTCCACCGTTTCCAGTGAATCAAAGTGATCGGCAACCACATGAATGCCGGTTTTCGTCTCGAAATTCTTCAAGGTATCCGGGGCGAGATACTCGCCCCAGATATACAGATTGACCACCGGTTGAGCGGTGTCGGCGGCCTGCACACACAGAGGTGCAAGCACCAGCAGCAACGCTTGAGTCAGTTTGTGCAGGCCCATCATCACACCTCCTTGCCGGCGTATTGCGGCATGGTGATGCACGCAACGTTGCCGCCACCGAGGAGGATTTCCCGGGAGTTTTCGATGCCGACAATTTTCTGTTGCGGGAACAGTTCGGCCAGGGTCGCCATTGCCACCTTGTCGTTGCGATCACCAAACAGCGGCACCACGATCGAGCGGTTACCGGCGTAATAGTTGATGTAAGACGCACAGATTTTCGTACCGGCCTGCCGGGTGTGAGTGCTGTCCTGCTGATCAAGGCCTTCGGCTTCCTCGGCCGTCCACTCCAGCACATCGGGTTGCGGCAGTTTGTGCACGGTCAACTCGCGACCACGGCTGTCACGGGTGCTGCGCAGGATGTCGTAGGCTTCCTGGTAGATTTCCCACTGCGGATCGTCGCGGTTATCGGTCCACTGCAACACCACTTCGCCGGGGCGGACAAAGCACGCCAGATCATCGACATGGCCATCGGTTTCGTCGAACTTGCAGCCCCGTGGCAGCCAGATCACTTGCTCGGCACCGAGGTAATCGGTCAGTCGGCGCGTGACCTCTTCCTTGCCCAGATGCTGGTTGCGATTACGGTTGAGCAGGCACTGTTCGGTGGTGAGGATGCTGCCCTGACCATCACTCTGAATGCCGCCAAGTTCGGCAATCAACGGTGCGCGATAACGGTCAAAACGTTCGATCTCAAGGATCTTGCTGGCGATCTGATCGTCCTTGTCCCACGGGTAATACAGTCCGCCGTCGAGGCCGCCATAGGCGTTGAATTGAAAATCGACTCCGCGCACTTCACCGCTTTGGTCATTGACCACAAAGCACGGGCCGCTGTCGCGAAACCAGGTGTCGTTGCAGGTCATTTCCACCACGCGCACTTGCGGCGGCAACTGGCGGCGGGCGGTGGCGAATTGCGCGGCGGAGGCGCAGACGGTGACCGGTTCACTGTGGGAGATGGCGGTGACGATCTGCACCCAGACTTTCTGCGCAGGCTTGGCGCCGTTGCGCCAGACATCGGTGCGCTCCGGCCAGCCGAGCCAGCAGCCGGACTTGGCTTCGAATTCGCCGGGCAGACGGAAGCCGTCGTGCTTCGGGGTGGAGTCGAGCAAACGTGCCATGGTCAAACCTCGTTTTCGCGATGGGAATGACCACAGGCTACGGGCGCAGGCATCACGTTCGCCAACGATGATTATTGCGGAACAGTTGAATTCAACTCATCAATCGGCCAGCTGATCGTTGAACCATTCCAACATTTGCGCCACCGCCGGACGCTCCAGGCGCACACGCTCGCAAACCAGCGCGTACTGCCCCAACGCAGTCATGCTGGCACTGAACGGCCGCAGCAGTCGGCCGTTCTGCAAGTCTTCCTGCGCGGTGAGGTTGTCGCCCATCGCCACGCCCTGCCCTTGCGCCGCCGCTTCCAGCGCCAACCCGGCGTGGGCGAAATACAACTGACGTTGCGGGCGCTGATCACCAGCGTGGCTGGTCAGCCATGCGGTCCAGGTCTTGCCGTCCTGATCGTCGTGCAGCAGACAATGTCGGGCGAGATCCTTCGGCGTTTTCAACGTGCCTTGGTTGAACAGGCCGGGGCTGCACACCGGAAAAAACTGTAGGGCTGGCAACGGGCGGACGAAGTAGGCACTGCTGTCCGCCGGGCCGGTGCCGTAGGTGATGGCCAGATCGATGTCTTCGCCCGGCGCACTGGCGTCGATGGGTTGTTCGTAGAGGTGCAAGGTGATGTGCGGATAACGCGCATAAAAATCGCTGAGGCGACTCATCAACCACTTCTGCGCAAGTTCCGCGGTGACGGCCAGACGCAACACGGCGAGCGAAGACGGGTCGCGCAGTTCATCGCAAGCCTCGCCGATCAGTTCGAAAGCCTGTTGCAGGCTCTGCATCAGGCGTCCGGCGGCGATGGTCGGGCGAATCTGCCGGCCTTCGCGGATGAACAACGACACGCCCAATTGCTCTTCGAGCTGGCGAATCTGATGGCTGACCGCGCTGTCGGTGACACACAACTCCGCCGCCGCCCGGCCGAAATGCGCGTGACGGGCGGCGCATTCGAAGGTGCGCAGGGCGGGCAGTGAAGGGAGTTTTCGCATGGGGGGTGATCCGTTTTTTTTGGCCATGCTGACGGTGCCGAGAGCGTGCGTCCAGCATGGTCGTCTGTATCGCACTGTATATCCCCCCGCCACAGACACACCAACCGCACAAATCCCTGCCCCGGCGACACATCGCCGATACACCGCAAAGCTCAAATAACCCGGTCGATTCACTTACCCCCATCGTCCGGAGACTCATCATGACCAGCAACCTTTCGACCGCCACCCAAGCCGTGCACCTGAACCTCGACCGCGCCGGCACCTGGCTCGCACCGCTGACCTTGCGCCTGTTTATCGCCTGGGAGTTTTTCGAGTCAGGGCTGGAGAAGTTCAACGGCCAGAACTGGTTCGAAGACATTCAGAGCCGGTTTCCGTTTCCCTTCGATCACCTGCCAGCAACGTTGAACTGGGAACTGTCGATGTGGGCCGAGCTGATCGGCGCGCTGGCGATTCTGGTTGGCCTCGGCACGCGGATCTCGGCGGTGTCGCTGATCGTGGTGACCGTGGTCGCTACCGCTGCCGTGCACTGGCCTGCCGACTGGTCGTCGGTGAGCGAACTGGCCCAGGGTTACGCCATCACCAACAAGGGCTTCGGCAACTTCAAGCTGCCGGCGATTTACCTGGCCGCTCTGTTGCCGCTGGTGTTCGCCGGGGCCGGCAAATTGAGCGTCGATGCGTGGCTGGCGCGGCAGTTCTGGAACCGCCGCGCCCACTGAGGCTCAATGTGCCCGATCAAGCCCGGCCAGCAACGCGCTGTCACGGCTGTAGATGTCTGGCGAGTAACGCACGTGGCCGGCGTTGTCGACTTGCACGGTCCAGTAAGTCATCAGGATCGGCACCGGCGCCGACAAGCGGAATTCATGGGTGGTGCCAGTGGCGAGCAAGGTCTCGGTGCGAGCCTTCTCCGCCGGACTGAGCAGCAGGTCGCGCAGTTGCATCGGATGCTCGACCCGCACACAGCCCGAACTGAACGCCCGTGGGCCCTTTTCGAATAGCGCCTTGCTCGGCGTGTCATGCAGGTACACCGAAAACGGGTTGGGGAAGCGGATGACCATTTGCCCCAGCGGGTTGCGCGGCCCGGCGTCCTGGCGCAGGAGGATATTGCCGGGGTTGTCCCAGTCGATGTCCGCCGCCGCCAGCGGTTGCCCGTTGGCATCGAGCACTTGCAGGTTCTGTCGGCTGAGGAAGGTCTGATCCTTGCGGATCGCCGGCAGCTTGTCTTCCTTCCAGATGGTCGGCGGCACGGTCCAGGTCGGGTTCAGGGTCAATCGCGTGACGCGCGATTTGAGCAACGGTGTCTGGCGTTCGGCACGGCCAACCTGGGTGCGGGTCTGCCACACCGGCTGGCCGCGCTGATACAGGGTCAACTCGGCGGCGGCGACGTTGACCAGCAAACCATCAGGTTCCATGTCCTGAGCCAACCAGCGGAAGCGTTCAAGATTTATCCGCAGTTGTTCGCGGCGGGTCAACGGGCTGATGTTGAGTTCGGCAATCGTCCCCGGCCCGACCACGCCATCCGCTTGCAACGAATGGTTGGCCTGAAAGCTTTTCACCGCATCTACCAGCACGCCTTCGTAGGCATTGCCGGGCGCGCCGAGGGCGTGGGTCAGATAGCCTTCGCTGTACAGACGCTGGGCCAGTTCCGGCACCCGTTTGTCTTCCATCGACGGGCGCAGCAGCGGCCCGTTGCCCACCGACTGCCATTGCGGCAAGGCCTTGAGCCGTTGCGCGGCGTAGAGCTGACGCAGGTTCTGATACTGCGCCAGGCGCGGACGGGCCAGATCGAACGCAGCGGGGATGTTCTGCATGCCGGGCACAGCGATGGCGAGCAATTCGGCCTGACGGTCGCGAGGTGCCTCGTCGGCGTGCCACAGCGGCTCGAAGTGCGACTGCAACAGGCGTCCGTAATGCAGATCCTGCAGGGCTTGCAGGTAATAGCGGCTGATGTCGATATCGGCGCACAACTCGCCGTCCTGCGGAGGGTTCGGCGCGACCGGGTAGCGTTTCGGACTGAGGCCATCATCGGCCAACAGCTGCAACTGCCCCTGCAACGCCTGCAAGCGTCCGGACTCGCGGGCCCACACCGGCATCCAGTCCTGCTGTTGGTAGAACGCTTGCAACTGTTCCAGCGCCGGGCCAGCGAGGTGCGCGGCAATCGCCGGACAGGCCTGAGGCAGACTGATCAGCACAGCCTGCAACGGACTTTGTGGTTCAACGGGCATTTCGGCCGGTGGCGTCGGCAGCGTCTGCAAGGGCGGCAGCGGCTCATCGGCACAAGCGACAAACGGCGCAGCGAGCAAACAAATGCTCAAGTAGCATGCGTACTTTTTGAACAACTGCTTTACTCCAATCCATGGCCATCTTGATGATGGCCAACCTTACATCAGGTGCGCCGAACAGTCAGGCTCGTTCTACGGGCTTGCGGGTTATGACTGGACGTCAGGAGCCAAAGTGCCAATTAAGTAAGCAGCAAGTGAGGACACTTTATAAATGTTGACGTTTTTGCGCCGACTTCTGCTGACCACCGCGACCCTTGTCGCGGTGACCAGTCCAGCTTTCGCCGCCGGCAAACCATCGCCGGTTCTCTACACCAGCCTCGCGCACGCCGCGCCAGAACTCAATCCCCAGGCGCTGAAAGGTGCGCTGAATGCCATGCAATGTGCGGTCAACAACGGCGCGAAGCCGTCCCGTCACCTGGCAATCATCGATTACTCGCAACCGTCCACCGAACGCCGACTGTGGATCTTCGACCTCAACCGGAAAAAACTGGTGCTGCGCGACCTGGTCGCCCACGGCTCCGCCTCCGGGGAAAACTTCGCCACGCAGTTTTCCAATGTCGAAGGCAGTTATCAGTCCAGCCTCGGCCTCTTCCGCACCCAGGAAAGCTACAGCGGCACCCACGGCTATTCGTTGCGCATGGACGGTCTGGAACCGGGCTTCAATGACATGGCCCGCGATCGCGCCATCGTCATTCACGCCGCCAGCTATGTGAACCCGTTGTGGAGCAAACGCCAGGGCCGCATCGGTCGCAGCCAGGGCTGCCCGGCCGTTCGACCACAGATTGCCAAGCAGGTGATCGATAAACTCAAGGACGGTCAGTTCATGTTCTCGTGGTATCCGGATCAGCGCTGGCTGAAATCCTCGCCCTACCTGAACTGCCAGCCGCAGCAAGTGGCGAGCATCCTGAGTACCCACGCCAGCTGAAAATTGTGGGAGCTGGCTTGCCAGCGATGAGGACGGCACAGCCAGCCGCGTGATTGACTGATCCACCGCCATCGCTGGCAAGCCAGCTCCCACAAGAGTTGCGTTCAGTTCTGAATCTTCGTCCACCGTTTCATTACAACTTTGTCATTCAGTTGTCGGTTTGCCGTGCGGATCGCTCGGTAGCCTGAAGTTGTTCCGGCGCACTGCCGACCTGCTTCAACCACTGAGTGACTCATCATGAAAACCCTGATCCTCGCCTTCTCCGCCCTCCTCGCCAGCGGTTCGCTGTTCGCCGCTTCGATGCCCGACACCGCAGTGATCCATGACAAAAACGGCTTCTACGTCAATCTGGATGTCGACAAAGTGCTGTCCAGCACTGATATTTCCCAGGCGTGCGGTGTGGTCCCGGCGAAACTCAACTACCTCGACCATCAGGGCCGTGAACATGTGCTGGACTATCAGGTACAGGGCAGCGGCTGCATCAATGACCATTGAGAATGATCGCCGATGAATATTCTGGTTGTCGAAGACGAACCCAAGGCAGGCAACTACTTGCTCAACGGCCTGCAGGAACTGGGCTACAGCGTGAGTCTGGCCCGCGACGGCGCCGATGGTCTGCACCTGGCGCTGGAGCACAGCTTCGACGTGATCGTGCTGGATGTGATGATGCCGAAAATGGATGGCTGGGAAGTCCTGCGCCGGCTGCGCAAGGAGGCCGACACGCCGGTGCTGTTCCTGACCGCGCGCGATGACATCGCCGACCGCGTCAAAGGCCTCGAACTGGGCGCCGACGATTACCTGATCAAGCCGTTCTCTTTCGCCGAACTGGTGGCGCGCCTGCGAACCCTGACCCGGCGCGGGCCGATCCACGAAGACGAACAACTGCAAGTCGCCGACCTGCAGATCGACGTGCTCAAGCGCCGCGTGACCCGTGCCGGTGTGCGAATCACCCTGACCAACAAGGAATTCGCCTTGCTGCAACTGTTCGCCAGCCACACCGGGCAAGTGCTGTCGCGCTCATTGATCGCCTCACGGGTCTGGGACATGAATTTCGACAGCGACACCAACGTCGTCGATGTCGCCGTACGGCGCTTGCGGGCGAAAGTCGATGATCCGTTCCAGCTCAAGCTGATCCACAGCGTGCGCGGCATCGGCTACCGCTTCGATACGCAATCATGAAAATCGCCGGCAGTTATTCGCTGACATTGCGCCTGGCGCTGGTCTTCGCCGTGCTCGCCTTCGTTTCGCTGGCTGGCCTTGGCGTGGCGCTTTACCAAGAACTGGAAGAACAACTGACCCGTCGTGACGACATTCAACTGGTCAGCCGCATCGATCAGTTGCGCACCATCCTCAACGACAGCAACACGCTGGAGTTGATCAAGAACAAACCGGCGCTGTTCCAGAACATGCTCGGTACCCGCGAAGCGCTGCTGACCATTGGCGCGCCGGGCCAGCCGCCGCTGCTGGTGGTCAACCCCGGTAATCTGGCCCTGCCGAGCGTGCCCGCGGTGCCGGTCGAGCATGTGATGGCCCTCAACGACGTGCAGCATCTGCCAAGCATCAACGGCGTGCCGTTTTCGGCCGTGGCGGCGAGCATCGACTCCGGCGATCTGGGCAACCTGCAAGTGCTCATCGGCAAGCTGATGAGCGAACGCACGGCGATGCTCGCCAACTATCGGCTCAGCGTGTACGGCCTCGCATCACTGGCAGCGATTGTCCTTGCGCTGGTCGGTTGCCTGCTGGTCTATCGCGGTTTGCTGCCGTTGCGCCGGTTGGCGAAACACGCCCACGGGATCGGCGTCGGCAACCTCAATGAGCGCCTCGCCAGTGCAGGTGCACCACGAGAATTGCAGCCGATGATCGAAGCGTTCAACGCCATGCTCGATCGCCTTGCCAGGGGTTTTGCGCAGTTGAGTCAGGTCTCCACCGACATGGCTCACGAATTGCGCACGCCGATCAACAACCTGCTCGGCGAAACCCAGGTCGCCCTGCAACAGCCGCGCAGCATCGACGCCTATCAACAGCTACTCGCCTCCAATGTCGAGGAGCTGGAGCGGCTGACGCGGATGCTCGACAACATGCTGTTTCTCGCGCGCACCGACCCGGCCAGTGCCTTGAGTCAACGCCAGGAACTGGATGCCGCCGATGAGATGCAACGGATCGCCGACTATTTCGAAGGTTTGGCGGCAGACGTCGGCATGTGCATCGAGGCCCGTGGTCGCGGGGTGATCTGGGCCGAACCGATGCTGCTGCGCCGGGCACTGGCCAACCTGTGTGCCAACGCGATCAAGTACGGCGCGGCGGACTCGACGGTGCAGGTTGAAGCGTTTGCCGAAGCGGACGGCAGTTATTTGCGGGTGCGTAATCAGGGCGCGACGATCCCGGCAGAACACTTGTCGCGATTGTTCGAGCGCTTCTATCGGGTCGATCAGTCCCGCGAACGCTCGGCACAATCCAACGGTTTGGGGCTGTCGATTGTCGCGACCATCATGCAACTGCACCACGGCCGCTACCGCGTCAGCAGCGACAACGGCCAAACCTGCTTCGAATTGTTCTTCCCCGCCCGGAACTGATATCCAGCGCAATACCCTGTAGGAGCTGTCGAGTGAAACGAGGCTGCGATCTTTTGATCCTGGCTTTGAAAACAGAATCAAAAGATTGCAGCGTGCCGCAGCGCCTACAGGGAATGGGTCAGTCAATTGAGGTTTTGGCGGTGCCGACGCTATCGCGAGCAGGCTCACTCCTACATTTAATCTGTATTTGGCTGATGATCAGGGCCATGCCCATCAATGCTGCCGCGACGCCGAATGTGATGTGCAATCCGCTGGCGACAACTGCAGCAGGTGCCTGAGTCGGATCCCCGGTGGCCACAGCAAATACCGCGCCCATCGCCGCAGCGCCGGTGATCAGGCCCAGATTACGCGCCAGCCCGAGCAGCGCCGACACCACGCCGCGCTGATCCTGACTGACACCGGCCATCAACCCGGTGTTGTTGGCGGCCTGGAACAGCGCGTAACTGACGGCGACCACCGCCACTGGCAATAAATAAGCAGGCAGTCCGAGACTCATCGGCAATAACGCCAGCAATCCGCAGCCGCATACCAACCCGAGCAAGGCACCAGGCACCACCCGCCGCGCGCCAAAGCGATCCACCAGACGACCCGCGGGCACTCCGCTGAACGCCGACAACAGAGGTCCCACCGACAACGCCACCCCGACCATGGCGCTGCTCAGACCCAATCCGCGACTCAGATAAAACGGCCCGACCACCAACGTGGTCATCATCACGGTCGTCACCAGCAACGTCAGCAGCAGACTGCCGCTCAGGCGCAAATCGGCGAACAAGGACAGGCGAATCAGCGGCGACTTGGCCCTCATCTCGACGATCACGAACACGCTCACACCGCACAGACTCAACAGCAG
Source organism: Pseudomonas sp. NPDC087598 (assembly GCF_044743525.1). Lineage (NCBI taxonomy): Bacteria > Pseudomonadati > Pseudomonadota > Gammaproteobacteria > Pseudomonadales > Pseudomonadaceae > Pseudomonas > Pseudomonas sp. NPDC087598. The sequence goes on from NZ_JBIUWQ010000033.1 coordinate 61,955, forward strand.
CAACGCCAGCGTGAAACCTTCAAGCGTCATCGCCAGCGCGTAGGCAGCCAGCGTCAACACCAGCACCCCGGAACCGAGATAATCAAACGCAACCCCCGTGCGCGCCGTTCGATCTACCGGCAGAAAGCGATAAACCAGCCACGCATTGAGCAAGCCCAATGGCACGTTGAGCAGAAATATCGACTGCCAGCCGGCATGCGTCAGCAGCAGCCCACCCAGCGACGGCCCGAGGGTCGTGCCGGTGGCTGACATCGTTGCCAGCAACCCCATCGCACTGCCCGCTCGTGTCTTGGGTACCGCATCGGCCACCAGCGCGACGGTCAACGCGAACATGATTGCCGCTCCCACGCCTTGCACCGCCCGTGCACCGATCAGCCAGGCCAGTCCAGGTGCCAGCGCGCAGGCCAATGAAGCTGCGGTGAAAATGCCGATCCCGATCAACAGCAGGCGACGCCGACCGAAGCCGTCCCCCAAACGCCCGACGCTGACAATCAGCGTGGTGATTGCCAGCAGATAGGCCAGCACAATCCACTGTGCCTGCTGAAACGTCGCCTCAAACGCTGCCGCCAGAACGGGCAACCCGGCGTTGGCAATACTGGTGTCCAGCGACGGCATCAACATCGACAGCGCCAGACTGGTCAACGCCCAGCGGGCGGTGGTGCTCAAGGAATCTCCGGACATGGGGCGCTCACGGTGCAAGGTCATGCGCCATAGCTTGAGTCTCGACAACACCAGGCGCAAGACGCATGCTTTGCACTCGATACCTGCACGGAACGCCATGTCATGTCTGTACCGGATCTGAACCTGCTGATCACCCTCGACGTGTTGCTGCGCGAGGGCAGCGTTGCCCGCGCCGCCAAATCTCTGCGCTTGAGCCCTTCGGCCATGAGTCGTGCTCTGGCCCGTCTGCGCGAAACCACCGGGGATCCGTTGCTGGTTCGGGCCGGTCGTGGTCTGGTGCCGACGCCGCGAGCGCTGGAACTGCGCGATCGGGTCGCTCATCTGGTGCAGGAAGCCGAGGCGGTTTTGCGTCCCGCCGACGTGCTCGATCCTGGCCAGTTGCAGCGCACGTTCACCCTGCGTAACACCGACGGTTTTGTCGAAACCTTCGCCGCCGCCCTGCTCGCGCGGATCGCTGAAGAGGCGCCCGATGTGCGCCTGCGCTTCGTGCAAAAAGCCGACAAGGACAGCACACCACTGCGCGAAGGCCGCGTGGATCTGGAGACCGGGGTGGTCGACGACAGCACTGACCCGACGCTGCACAGCCGCATCCTGTTTCAGGATCAGTGGATTGGCGTGGTGCGTGAGGGGCATCCATTGAGCATGGGCAAGATCAGCGCCAAACGCTTTGCCGGCGGCCAGCACATTCTCATCTCAAGGCGCGGGCGCAGCAGCGGCCCGGTCGACGACGCATTACTCGCCGCGGGGCTGACGCGGGACATCGTCACTTCATTCGGCGGGTTTTCGGCGGCGCTGACGCTGGTGCGTGAATCCGACCTGATCGCGACCGTTCCGCAACGTCATACGAGCAAGCTGCGCACGGGCTTGCACAGTTTCGCCCTGCCTTTTGAGATGCCGGAGATCAGCGTGTCGATGCTCTGGCATCCGCGCATGGACGCCGATCCCGCGCATCGCTGGTTACGTAATTGCGTGCGGGAAGTCTGCGCCTAGCGCGCGTCGCCGCCGGCAGGTTTATAGAAGAGGAATTTTTTCGTCTCAGCGGTTTTGCGGTACTCCTTGGCCCAACTCGGATGAACATTGCGGTCGTGGAAATACAAGGCACCGTGGGTGCGATCGGTGAGTTGACGGTTGAGCGCCTTGCCGGCGATTTCCTTGGCCAAGGCATATTCGGCATCTTCCTTGACCTGGTCCGGCTTGCCATCGCACCACCAGGAAAACTGGCAACTCTTGGTTTCCGAACCCTGCTTGACCACTTCGCAGACGGTGCCGGGAAAGCCGTCATGCCCGAGCCGGTTCATCACCACGCTGGCCACACCTTCCATGTCCGCCGTGTCCTTGCCCTTGGCTTCCCAGTAGATACTGCGCGCCAGACAGGTAATCGGATCGTCCAGCGGCGCGGCACCGGCCGGGTCCACCGCTTGAGCTTCGGTCGGGGTAATCGCTTCGGATTTAGGCGCTGGCGGCGCGTTGGGTTTATCGGCGGCTTTTTCTTCCAGCACCTGGGCTTTTTCTTCAGCCTTTTCCTTGATCGGAGCTTGATCGGTGGCCGATGCCACGCCGGTCAGCAGGGTTAACACAAGACAGCAAAGCAACCCGTTCAATCGCATCGTCGATTCTTCCGGCAGCGCCCGAGACGGGCAACGTGTTTCGTGGTTGAGACGCCCGGCTCCCGGGGTCTTCGCAGAGTGTAGACGGCAATTTCGCTGGCAACGTTCCGCGGAAAAAACCGCCGAATGAAGAAAAAGACATTGCACCCACGGGGGGCCTTTCGCGCATCATGGGCGCACTCAGCTCAAGGGAGATTTCCATGCGCTTCATGCCATCTGTTTTGCGATTTGCCGCGTTGTCCGCAGGCGTCATGTTTGCGGCGTCGGCCATGGCCGGCGATGAGTCGCAACTGATCGAGTCGATTAACAGCTACCGCAGCCAACCGCAGCGCTGCGGCACTCAGGCGTCGAATGAACTGCCGCCGCTGTCGGCCGATCCACGGCTGCGATTGCCTGCCACTGGCGCTGTCGATCTGCAACAAGCCATGGCCAGCGCCAGTTACCCGATGGTCAATGTCCAGGCGATCACCCTCAACGGCCCGCGTGATGCGACGTCGGCCATGAAAGCGATTCAGGAAAGTTTCTGTCAGGTGGTGCTTGATCCGCAGTTCGTCGATGTCGGTGTCAGCCGTGACGACCGTGACTGGCGCATTGTACTGGCGCGGCCGTTGCTGTCGGCGAAACTTGGCGATGCGCAAAGTGAAGGACAGAAGCTGCTGAGTGAACTCAATGTCGCCCGCAGCCAACCGCGTCAATGTGGCAGCCAGGCCTTCGCCGCCGCTGCACCGCTGGCCTGGAACGCGAGTCTGGGCACCATCTCCCAGGATCACAGCCGCGACATGGCCAACAACAATTACTTCGACCACAAGGACCGCGACGGCCGCACCCCCGGCGATCGCGCTGAACTCGCCGGCTACAGCGGCCAACTGGTGGGCGAAAACATCGCCGCCGGGCAAGACACCGTACACAAAGTCGTCGAAGGCTGGCTCGCCAGCCCCGGCCATTGCGCCAACCTGATGAACCCGCAGTACAAGGAATTCGGCGCCGCTTACGCGACTGACCCGAAAAGCAGTGCGGGGATCTATTGGACCGCGATGTTTGGTGCCCAATAAATCTCAAGAAAACACGCGACCTGTGGGAGCTGGCTTGCCAGCGATGGCGGTGGGTCAGGCACATCAATATTGGATGTGCCGGCCTAATCGCTGGCAAGCCAGCTCCCACAGGGTTCTCTGGGGCTTTCGAAATCGAAGCACAAAAACCCTTTATTTACTGAGCCTTACGCAACAAACGCGGCAATTTTCAGGGAAAAACAGTTGGTCATCGACGGCATCAATCAGCCGTTCACTAACAGTGATTGGACTCGAGTAAAAGTCGCCCATAACCTGCGCTGACCCAAACCCTTCACAGTGGTTTTCACTCCTGCGAGGCTGTCATGTCAGAGCGCGTCTTGATCGATGGTTACAACCGCCGCGTCGACTATCTGCGCCTGTCGGTGACCGACCGCTGCGACTTCCGTTGCGTGTATTGCATGGCGGAAGACATGCAGTTTCTGCCGCGCCAACAGGTGCTGACGCTGGAAGAGCTCTATCAACTGGCGCAGAGCTTCGTCGCTCTTGGCACGCGCAAGATCCGTCTGACTGGTGGCGAGCCGTTGATTCGTCCTGGCGTGGTCAAGCTCTGCGAGCAGATCGCCGCCCTGCCCGGCCTGCGCGAACTGTGCCTGACCACGAATGGCTCGCAGCTCGGCAAACTCGCCGCGCCGTTGTTCGACGCCGGGGTCAAGCGGCTGAACATCAGCCTCGACAGCCTCGACCCCGAGCGCTTCAAACAACTGACCCGCACCGGTGATCTGGCGCAAGTGATCAACGGCATCGATGCCGCACGCGAGGCCGGTTTTACCCGCACTAAACTCAACTGCGTGGTGATGCAGGGCCGCAACGATCACGAGATCAATGATCTGGTGCGTTTCGCCATCGACCGTCAGCTCGACATCTCCTTCATCGAGGAAATGCCGCTGGGCATCATCAGCGAGCACAGCCGCGCAGAGTCGTTTTTCTCCAGCACCCAGGTGCGCGAGAAGATTGCCGAACGCTATACGCTGATCGACTCGGCGGAGTCGACGCAAGGTCCGTCGCGCTACTGGCGGCTGGCCGAAGCGCCGCAGATTCGGCTGGGCTTTATCTCGCCGCACAGCCACAACTTTTGCGGCACCTGCAATCGGGTGCGGCTGACCGTCGAGGGGCGTTTGCTACTGTGTCTGGGGAACGAACACTCGGTGGACTTGAAAGCGGTACTTCGCGCCCATCCGGGACAACCGCAAAGGCTGGAGAACGCCATCATTGAAGCGATGAAACTCAAGCCGTATCGGCACAATTTCGAGGTGAACGACGATGTCCAGGTCGTGCGCTTCATGAACATGACCGGCGGCTGATCCGCCCTCCATGCTTAACCGGGATCGCACAGCATGATCGTCAGACCCAAGGTCAACCAGTTCACCATTCTCTTCACCCTCAAGGGTTCGATCGCCAAACGCATCGCCATGCGCACGTTGATGGTCACGCTGCTGGCCTCGGCCATTGTGCTGGTGGAAATCCTCCATCCAAGCAACTTCACCAAGGTCAACGCCACGCCGTTCACCTTGCTCGGATTGTCGCTGTCGATCTTCATGAGTTTTCGCAACAACGCCTGCTATGACCGCTGGTATGAGGCGCGCAAGGCGTGGGGCGAAGTGATCGTGCACATTCGTTCGGTGATTCGCGAGACCCACGTCATCCGTAACTCAGTGCAGCGCAAACCGTTGCTGCTCAATCTGTGTGGGTTTGCGCATTCGCTGAATGCGCGGTTACGCCGGGAAAACGAAGCGGCCGCGAGCAGCGCGTGGATCACCCCGCAACACGATGCACAGGTGCCGGACTACAGCGGGCGGATCCTGCAGCAGGTCGGCCAGCAATGCTCCGACTTGCATGAAAGCGGTGAACTGAGCGAGTGGCGTTACATGCTGCTGGCCAATCACCTGACCAGCCTGACCCAGGCGCAAGCCGTGTGCGAGCGCATCAAGAATACGCCGCTGCCCTTCCCTTACACCTTGCTGCTGCACCGCACGATTTACCTGTTTTGCATCCTGCTGCCATTCGCCATGGCCGAACCCTTGGGCTGGCTGACGCCGCTGTTCACGGCGATTGTCAGCTACACCTTTTTTGGCCTGGACGCGATTGCCGATGAGCTGGAAGATCCGTTCGGCCGCGATGAAAACGACCTGGCAACCGATTCGCTGGTGCGCACCATCGAGCGCGACATCCTCAGCGAACTGGGCGAGAAAGAACTGCCACCGATGCTGCTGCCGGTGGACTACGTCCTGAGCTGAGCTCAATCCCCCAAACACCATAACCCCCTGTGGGAGCTGGCTTGCCAGCGATGAGGCCGGCACATCCAGAAATGGTGTTGACTGACTCACCGCCATCGCTGGCAAGCCAGCTCCCACAGGTTTGAGGTACACCTGCAGAATTGGAGATCCAACTGTGGGAGCGAGCCTGCTCGCGAAGAGTGCCTGTCAGTCAACATCGATGTCGTATGACAGGCCGCCTTCGCGAGCAGGCTCGCTCCCACAAGTTTGATTTGTGTTGGAGTCAGAAGAGTTCGCTGAAAGGAATGAAGCGCAGCGGATCGCCAACGCTGTGGGTGCTGTTCTCGGGGATTTCCACCAGGCCATCGGCCCAGGTCGCCCCCAGCAAGACGCCGGAGCTCTGGTTCGGATACAGCGCCGCACGGCCCGCTTCCAATCGCATCCGCAGGTATTCACGACGGCTGCCCGGTTTGGGCCAATCGAACCCGGCATTCACCGAAAAACTCAGCGGCATGACGTCTTCCACGCCTTGAATACGCAACAGATACGGTCGCGCCAGCAACCCGAACGTCACCAGTGCCGAGGTCGGATTACCCGGCAAACCAATCACCGGCACCGCGCCGAAATGGCCGACGGTCAACGGCTTGCCGGGTTTGATCGCGAGTTTCCACAGCAGTGGTTTGCCATTGTCCCGCAGCACCTGGCCCAGGCAATCGGCATCGCCGGCCGACACGCCGCCCGTGGTCAGAATCAGGTCTGCGCTGACTTGCAGTTGCTCAAGCTTGAGCCGCGTCTGCGCCGGACGATCCGGCAGAATCCCGGCGTCGATCACCTCGCAGCCCAACTCACCGAGCCAATGCTTGAGCAATACGCGATTACTGTTGTAGATGCTGCCGGGACGCAGCGGCTGACCCGGTTCCACCAGTTCGTCCCCGGTGGACAGCAGCGCCACCCGAGGCCGACGCACAACATGCAGCTGCGCCAAGCCCTGCCCCGCCGCCACCGCCAGTTCGAACGGCCCCAGGCGTTTGCCTGCGCGCAACAGAATATCGCCGACGCGATTCTCCTGACCCTGGGCACGAATGTTCTGCCCCACCTTCAGCGGCTGCAAAAACCGCACGCTGCCGTCCTCCAGCACTTCGGTGTTTTCCTGCATCTCCACGCAATTGGCGCCGAGCGGCAGCGGCGCGCCGGTAAAGATTCGTGCGCAAGTCCCCGGCAACAGAGCATCCGGTGCAAGTCCGGCATAGACCTTTTGCGACACCTTTAGCGGCTGCCGGTGCAGATCCGCGAGGTTCAGCGCATAACCGTCCATGGCGCTGTTCGGCCACGGCGGCAGATCCAGTGTCGCCACCAGATCACTGGCCAGCACACGCCCACACGCGTCATCCAGCGCCAGCACTGCGCTGTCCGCCAGAAGCTGTTCATTGGCCATGGCCAGCAATTGATCGAGCGCCTCCTCGACCGGCATCAAAGGTGTGCGGCTCATCCGCGGGGTCCACAGGCTTGCAGCGGTTTCAGGTGCGGGACGAAATTGCACGGGCGGTGACGGTTGTCGAGTTGCTCGGCGAGGATGCCTTCCCACGCGGTGCGGCAAGCACCGGTCGAGCCCGGCAGGCAGCACACCAGCGTACCGTTGGACAGCCCGGCCAGAGCACGGCTCTGCACGGTGGAAGTGCCGATGTCGAGAATTGAAATTGCGCGGAACAGCTCGCCAAAGCCATCAATCTGCTTGTCGAGCAGACAGGCCACCGCCTCCGGCGTGCTGTCGCGGCCAGTGAAACCCGTGCCGCCGGTGATCAGCACCACCTGAATACCCTCGTCGGCAATCCAGTTCGCGACCTGGGCGCGGATCTTGTACAGGTCATCCTTGAGCAGGTTGCGCTCGCTCAAGGTGTGGCCAGCCTCCAGCAGACGGCTGATCAATAACTGGCCCGACGTATCGCTGGCATAATCGCGGGTATCGCTGACCGTCAGCACGGCAATGTTCAGGGGGACAAACAGGGCATCCGCTTTGGCGCTCATGGGGCTCTCCGGCAGTGATCAATCAGATTGCCGAGCAGCCTAAGTGGCACTTATGAGGACTGTCTAATCACTCTGGCCGACCACTCTATCGAGCAGCTCTATCGGTCCCTTCGACCTTGGCTGAAGCCCATGAAAACGACGGCGATAGAGCGGATCGTTAAGGTTTTAGAGCCTTCCGATTGGACGAATGAACACTCAAGTGAGATCGTCGCACCTCGCGCTTTTCGTGCGCGATGCGCATCTGCGTCAACACTCAATCAAAAACTTCCCATCGAGCAGGTGCTGTCGTGGACATCAAACAACTCAAGTTCCTGATCGCGCTGGACGAAACCCGTCACTTCGGCCAGGCCGCCGCGCGCTGCCACATCACTCAGCCGACCCTGTCGATGCGCCTGCGCAATCTCGAAGACGAGCTGGATCTGGTGCTGGTCAATCGCGGTCAGCGCTTTGAAGGTTTCACTCAGGCCGGCGAGCGCGTGCTGGCCTGGGCCCGCACGCTGCTGGCGGCACACGACGGTTTGTTTGCCGAGGCAGCGGCCTGTCGCGGGCAATTGGTCGGCAGTCTGCGTCTGGGTCTGGTGCCGCTGAGCAACTTCAATCCGGTCAATTACATTCAGGGGTTATCGGGCACATACCCGGAACTGAAATTCAATCTGTCGTCGCTCAGTTCCGACGAAATCATTGCGGGCCTGAGCAACAATCAGCTCGACCTCGGTGTGTGCTACCTCGACCACATCAATCCTGGCTATTTCGAGTTTTTCGAAATCGGCGAAACCCGCGTCGGCCTGCTCTACGACAACCGCCACTTCCATTTCGAAGGCTCGGAAATGAGCTGGGAAGACGCCGCCGAATTGCCGCTGGGGATGATCACCACCGGCATGCATTACCGCAAATCCATCGACATGAGCTTCCGCAGTCGCGGCCTCAATCCGCAGCCGATCCTGGAAAGCGATTCGACCTATCAGCTGTTGCAGGCGATTCACCAGGGTTTCTGCTGCTCGATCATGCCGCTGGACAGTGGCCTGGAAGAGCCGATCGAGCATCTGTCGTTCATGAACTTGCCGGATGCCAGCGTGCTTGCGCCGTTGGGGCTGGTGATGCGCAAGACCGAACCGCGCTCGGCGATTGCCGAGAAGTGTTTCGCCGAGGCGCGGAAGATGTTCGGGATTGAAGCGCCTACTCACCAGATTTAAGTCAGACACAAAACTGTGTTGAACATGGATCTTGTGATCACCCCGCTCACTGTGGGAACTGGCTTGCCAGAGCCCCTCACCCTAACCCTCTCCCTGTATGTACCGGAGACATGGTGGACGGTTTTAGATCTTCTTACCTGCCGTCACGATCTGCAAGTTCAAGTCGATTCGGGCGATACGATGTCTACTCCAGTAGAC
>NZ_JBIUWQ010000034.1:0-70566 GCF_044743525.1 Pseudomonas sp. NPDC087598
TTCGACGGCAAGCGTATCGAGAAGCTCGACCGCAAAGGCATGGTTAAAAACAACTTCAACGCCTTCATCATGCAGAAACTCGAAGCGGCCGGCATTCCGACCCAATTCGACAAACTGCTGGCCGACAACGAAGTCCTGGTGAAGAAGCTCGACATGATCCCGGTCGAGTGCGTCGTGCGTAACTATGCCGCCGGCAGCCTGGTAAAACGTCTGGGCGTCGAAGAGGGCATGAAGCTCAACCCGTACACCTTCGAGCTGTTCCTGAAGGACGACGCCAAGGGCGACCCGTTCATCAACGAATCCCACGTTGTGGCATTCGGCTGGGGCACTGCCGAGCAACTGGTTCGCATGAAGGAGCTGTCGCTCAAGGTCAATGAAGTCCTGACCAAGCTGTTCGACGACGCCGGCCTGCTGTTGGTCGACTTCAAGCTTGAATTCGGCGTGTTCAGCGACGGCTCCATCGTCCTGGGCGACGAATTCAGCCCGGACGGCTGCCGTCTGTGGGACAAGGACACCAAGAAGAAGATGGACAAAGACCGCTTCCGCCAGGGCCTCGGTGACGTCATCGAAGCCTACGAAGAAGTCGCCAATCGTCTGGGCGTACCGCTTTAATCGACGCAAGCATCTGATAGCACGAAGAAATTTTCGAAAGAGGGTTTGCTTTCGGTAAAAGTGTTGTTATGATGCGCGCCGTTGGAGAGATGCCAGAGTGGCCGAATGGGACGGATTCGAAATCCGTTGTACCTTCACCGGTACCTAGGGTTCGAATCCCTATCTCTCCGCCATATATAGAGAAAGCCCCGTAGATGAAAATCTACGGGGTTTTTTCGTTTCTGTTGTCTCATCCTGATAAAAATTTGCATCGCTTGGGTTCTCGGTAGCGGAGGAAGTGATGGGTGCGAGTTTAAAGTTCTGTCAGCCCGATCTAGCGCTGACTTTTAGAATCCCTGTCAATGACATTTCGAAAGGTGCGAAGAGGCTTGCAGAGGTTCTGTCGCGCTATGGGCTCTGGCTTGGGTCGTTGTGCCTTCGACATTGGCAAGATGCAAGCCCTTGGCTTCAGGAGAGGCTGCGGAGCCCACGGGCGAATCACTCGCGAGAGAGCCTGGAGGCGGACGGGAGATAGCCGACATGATCAGAGGGCTGCGTTATTGAGGATGTGGCAGCGCATTCCCAGTGCCTGGAGTTGTGAAAGGAGTACAGCGCAATGTCTGTGGTTTAGAGGTGGCAGAGGGTAAAATTACCAGGCATTTCATTAAAAAAATCAGAATTAAAATCTTGTGGTGCGCTGTTCAGTGGTTGTCTGATTTAAATAGCAAATAAATAATAATTGGGCGTGATGTCAGAGAATATGAAAAATTATACGTTAGAATGGTTTAGGTATTTGACCGAGCACAGTAAATATCAAGGCCTGGATCTACTGCGAGCTATAGCAATTGTGATGGTTCTTGTCTGGCATAATATGCCTCAGGAGTTCAGGGTCGGCTGGGTTGGCGTTGATTTGTTTTTTATTCTTTCCGGATTTCTTATTGGCTCGATATTGTTTTCATCGATTCCCTCCGGACGATTCTCGTATTTTGAGTATATGAGAAGTCGCCTTCTCAGAATTTACCCACTCTACATAGTATCGGTCTTGCTGTATCTGATTGATATAAGGTTTAGGGGGTATGCAGGAACGTCTGCCGATATTCTGAAGATATTCACAGCGCACTCTGTGTTTTTTCAAACTGTTGTTTACGATATTTGGCACGTTGATCTGCCATTTTATCAAATAACATGGAGTCTGGTTGTAGAGATGATTTTCTATGCGACTATACCTTTTATTCTGTGGGCGCTCATAAATCTAAGAATGGTCTGGGTGGGTATAGCGGTAATTTTAGTATTCTTTTTAGGGCTGCGGTTCTATCTCTCATCTGCTTACCTGCCGGATGATAATAACTGGCAATTCTTTCTTTTCTTGAAGCCATATTATAGATATGACGAATTGATTTATGGGGTGGCTGTGGCTTATGCAGTCAGACAGCGTTTGGATATTTTAAAGAAATGTTCTCTGGCGCTTGCTCTGGTGATTCTGACGATTTCTTTCATCTACATATGGAAGTTGACGGGTGCGGACAAACACCCGAGTATGGCTTTGCTGACGAGAGATGGGATTTTGATTCCGAGCGTATTGGCACTCGGTTTTGCGTTAATGGTATACGCGTTGTACGACAAAAAAATATCCTCACCTGTTATCAATGTCGTAGCGCGATTGGCATATCCACTGTACTTGATGCATATGTTTGTGTTGCATTACTTTCATTGGTTTTCTGCTTTTCTTGTTCTTAGCTTTGTCGCTGCGTTAATTTGTTCGTATTTTATCGAATATCCATTTATTCGAATGTACAAGAAAAAAACTGAGACTCGATTAGTTGCGGAGCTTGCCGGGCGAAGCCAGGCCAATTGAGTCTTTAATCGTTTGTTACACTTGATGTGAGCTTTTTATGGGGTGCCGTCGTAGTGCAGCAAGCGGTCTCTTTGTGGTCTTCAGGTTGATGTCGAGCATGATAAGAAGGGGCAACGATATTCAGTCGCGTTGCATGCGCACGTAGTCAGAGGCTGCCCCAATGGTCCCGTTTGGCGAATTGGAGTGGCGAAGGGGGGTGAGGCGAGAGTTGCTGTGTGTGTCCCTTCTGTGTTGCGTCTGTTGGCTTGGAGGGCGTCATGAATGATGCTCAAAAGAAATCAGCGTAAACCTTTCTGACACCCAGGTTGATTTCTGTAGGGCGCCAGTCCGCAGGAAGGCTGCTGGCATCGAAGGTGATATCTTCGCTGTTAGTATCTGAAGTGCTGGTGCAGATATAAATTTTTCTGTTGATAACTTGTTCGACAATTATTTTCAATTGCAAAATTGACATCGGACGCCCAGATGCCAGTATTTCAATGCGGCCTTGGCAGGCGTTCGAAACTATCCTTTTGGCGATGTGCTGTCCTATATCACCGCAGAATACATAATCTCTGAGTGTATCCATGTTGCCAAGTATTTTGACTTCTTTGTTCTGTAGTCCATTTTTTATAAGTATCGCAATCAAGCCGAGTCGGCCGCCGTTCATCGGGCCATAAACGGAGCTTGGTCTATAAATAAAGCTGGCGTCTGCACCTATCGAGTTCAGCAGTAACTCTTCGAGATTAAGCTTATGGCTCCCATAAGGCCTGCACGGAGAGGGAGTTGAATTTTTATTAATGAATCGTTGCGATTCAAAAAGTCCGCCGGCCGAGCTCACAAAGTGGAAGTTCAATGTATTGCACAAGCCGGATTTCGAAATAGCTTGGTAAACCTCAAGTACTACGTTGAAAGATATTTTCTCTTCTTCCATTTCCGCGTTCGATGACGCAAAGCCGGCTTTGCCCGCTGCCCATACAAGTGCAACATTAATTTTTTTCGGGCGTGCGGACTCGCGTGTGCCGGCATGTGCAATATTTCGAAACTGCGTAATTAGGTTCTCAGCATCCGCTGCTTGCTGTTTTCGATCATTCCAATGGAAGTCATATGACTGAGATTTGTACTGTTCATGCGATAACAGGCTATGGACTATTTCCTTGCCTATCAAACCCACGCCGAAAATCAGGACGATACTCCTGATTTCCGGGCGGGTGTCTGAGTTCTTATACAATATGATCATATGTTACCTTTTAAAGTATTCCAGCAAGGTGACATCTTGGCTTCTGTCTACTGTATAAAAAGTCGGCTTTCCATTCAGGTGCAGAATGGCGACCATAAGGTATTCCGCTATGATAGTTGCAATAACGCTGATCAGTCCTCCAAAAAACAGTATTCCCGTAAATAGGGATGCCCAGCCATGAGCGTCGATACTCTCGGGAAAAAAGAAGTGTTTTACAATAGTTGAAAGCATCAAGACTAATGATGTCAAGAACGCTAGAATTCCGGCTAGGCCTGCGTAGCGAAGTAATTTCGTATTACTTGAAATCGCCATTCGTCGTGCATGGGAAAGTAATTGTTTGAAAGAGTAACCGCTCTTTTCGCCATTGATAACGCGCTGATCTTTGATGCTCAGCGGAACAGATATCATGCGCTTGGTGAACCAGGTCAGCGAAATATCAAAATAAGTATCATAAGAGCAGACGCTCGCGGCAGCACGGGCGAGGGTGCCTCTCATGACGCGAAAACTATTAAACGATGAGATTTTATCGTTACCGGTAAAGAACTCCATCCCTTTCTTAAATCCAACTGAACCCAAATCTCGAATCAGGCTTTCGTGAACCGCGGCAACGGGCTGGGCATAGGCTACGTCTTTGTTCTGCAGGATTGCTTCAGAAAGCAGCTTAATGATCTCGCTTGGCGGGTGCTGTAGATCCTCGTCGAGTGTGGCAATCCAGTCACTGGATGAGTGAAGAATGCCTGCCATTGTTGCAGGGTGTTGTCCAAAATTGCGAGAAAGATGGATGACTCGCACCCAGTCGTATTCGCGCGCTAACTCGGCCAGCACTGTTGCGGAGTCATCGATACCTTCGTCCAATACAAAAATGGATTCCTGTAATTGAATGGGAGCAGCATCATCCCGCAATTGTTCTTTCACTTTAGCGAGTTCAAGAACCAGCTCGCGAAGGTAAACCTGTCCCGAGTAAACCGGGGTTACTGTTGAAAGAGTTAGCATCACACGCCTTTCCGTCAGTTTTTCATGATTCTTGATATTCATAGGCTTCTTAACAGTCGGTTATTCGGTCTTGAATGCGTAATATTTGCAAAGCACGTAATTCGTAATGGTATACGCTGGCATTCCCAGTGCCTGAGCAAGATATGCATTACAGTTGAATATCGTGATTAGTGTCATGACAGTCAGGAGGTTTGCTATGTACGAAAGTATAAAGCAAATGCAAAATCTTTTGAATGCTGATAGTTGCTTGCCTTTGAATTCAAAGGTCCAGCGAGAATTGAACGTATAGGAAACGATCAGGCCGCAGCTATAGCCAAAGGCATTTGCATATACATCCCCAAATCCAAAAAAATACTTCGTCGCGTAAATGACCGCCAGTCCAACGAATGTATTCATTAGTCCTACTGCTAAAAATTTCAGTAGGGACTTGTCAAGTATTTTTGCGGCCCATATCGGAAAAGTACTCATGTTTTTGGGGCTCTTGTTTTTTTATATAGTTGGGTAAATGCTGCCAGTGCAACAAGCAGATAAAGCAGCTTGGTCATTACGTAGTATCTGTTTTCAGTATGCATGATTGATGCAGTCAGGAGTCCGGATGCCAGTGCCATTAATGAAATAATCAGCATCCATTTGTTTTTGAATAGATAGGTCGCAAGACTTGCGGCGATGCTCAGGACGATGCCAAGCTGAATAAAAAATATCTTTGTGTTGCTAATAATCAGTGCGGCAGGATGTTCATCAAAAGGTGCTGTTGCTAAATACATTGACCAGTAAAATTTTGATACTCCTTCGTAGAATCGAATGGCGACAAATTCCAGTGTGGAGAATTTTTGTTGCAGTGTGGTTATATAGGCGCCGGGCTCCGGTTTGGTAAAGGCGATGAGTTCCACATAGGGCTGTACGTTTCCAGAGGTGTAGGTCTCCATGTATTTAGGTTCGTAAAACCACAGGGTTCCTTCGGTAGAATTATGGAAAACCAATGCAACCTGAATCAGGCATACGGAAGTGCCCAATAAATACCAAAACAGTGTTTTGAATTTATTGTTGATGTGCTCGCGGAAGTCCGCGGCTAACCAAAAAACAACTAGAAAAAATATTGAGGCTACGTAATTTTGCTTCAGTAATACAGAGGTGCCGGCCAGCGCTCCTGCTAGTATAAGTATTGCGGGCCTGTGTCTATATTCTTTGTTTGAAACTATAGCAATGGAGCTGACGAAAAATACAAGACTTTGAATGTCTGAGGATCTGACGGGGATATAAGAGATGCAAAATAGTATCGTTAAAAATACGAGCCCGATCTCAACGGTTTGTTCAAGCCTGCTCCGCGAAGTAACGGGTGAATCATTCAGATTTCTGAAAATCATTAATACCGATGCAATGAGCCCGATAAGACAAATTATATTCAGCATCAGACTGATATAGCTGGACTTTATTGGGTCGCTAGTGAAGAGAAATGGCAGCGCATGATATATCATGATGCCTACAGGGCGAATGCCGTTGTAGCAATTGTAGGGAGAGGTGTCGGAGTTTTCTATATACGCTGCGCAAGTTTCTCCAAATATACGGTAAGCTTCTGCATCGCCAATTGCTGGAAAATCCATTTGCGTTCCCTAGTAAGCGTGTTTCCAAAAGCTTGGGATGTTATCATGCTTTGCTGGGTTTTTAAAGTGGGGTGTGATGCGGTTTTGGAGTTGTTGGTTTAAGTAAAACTAAGTATGGTGCTTTTTAATTGATTTTTAAAATGCTCGATGTTGTTATTGATTTTTTTGTGGGGTGCGTCGTGTGCAGTGTTAATCCCTATTTAGAGTTGGTCGATTTTTAGTGCTATATATAAAGGGAGAAATTTGTTTTTTTGTTTGTTCTGTTTTTCATGCATTAAATAACCTTTTCAAGACAATAAATTTGGCGATTCAATCAGGCATGGAAAAAAGCCTCACAGCATAAAGCTATGAGACTTCCTTTGGGAAAAGATTGAATGCACTTGAGCCTAGCCTGCGCGAAGACAGGCAGTGACTTGGCGTTGAGTACCTGGGCGTAGAGGTTTTTAGCTTCTTTCTTTCTGATTGTGATCCTAGTCTTGAAATTAGATTTCCCTGACCGGAGTCTCCCCTTGCACAGCCTTGATCAATCCGATCACATGCAAACAATCCGCCTTGTTCACGTAAGACTCGCCACTGGCAATCGTTTCGTGATTGCCCGCCCTCAGTCTCCAGCGCCATTGGCCTTTGCCGGTGCTTGGGGTGCCTCTGGATTGCCTGTAAATCTCGAAATACATTCAGTTCGCTCCATGCGATTTGTGCGTGCGACAGCCTGTGTGGCGCATCGACGCAAGCCTAGCGCAGGCGGGTATTTTGGCTATCGGACATTTGTTTCCAATCGTTCGGGGATGTTTCTGAAGAGTGCGGGCTAGAGGGCGCGGACAGGCCTCTGGTTTGGCCGATATGACGCCGTTTGACCCTTGCAACGCCGTCGACGCTACTGCTTAATACGGGTCGGCTCATGGCGTCGAGATTTGTTCGGCGACCGACAAACACTATAAAAAGAGCACTCCTTTGACTGAGCACGGAACGCAACAGGCCGTTCGGGTGACGTTATCGCTGGTTGTCCCCGTTTTTAACGAGGAGGACAGTCTCGACACGTTTCTCCTGCGCATTGATGAGGTCTTTCAGACGCAACCGGCCATTGACCTTGAACTGGTGTTCGTCAATGACGGCAGCACTGACAGCACGTTGCAGCGCTTGCTTGAGCACCAGCAGCGAGACTCGCGGCTGCGCATCGTCGATTTGAGTCGCAACTTCGGCAAAGAAGCGGCGTTGTCTGCCGGTCTGCAAATGGCCACCGGGCAGATCGTGGTGCCCATCGACGCCGATTTGCAGGATCCACCGGAAGTGATCCTGCAGATGATCGAGCGCTGGCGAGAAGGTTACGAAGTGGTGCTGGGTCACCGCATCAGTCGCCGCAGCGATACCTGGGCC
Organism: Pseudomonas sp. NPDC087598; assembly: GCF_044743525.1. NCBI lineage: Bacteria > Pseudomonadati > Pseudomonadota > Gammaproteobacteria > Pseudomonadales > Pseudomonadaceae > Pseudomonas > Pseudomonas sp. NPDC087598. The sequence goes on from NZ_JBIUWQ010000034.1 coordinate 7,631, forward strand.
AAGCAGACTTCGGCGCACTGGTTCTATCGCCTGCACAATAAAATCGCCGAGCAGCCATTACCCGAGAACGTCGGCGATTTCCGCCTTATGGATCGTTGTGTGGTCGATGCCTTGCTGACCTTGCCCGAGTCCCGGCGCTTCATGAAAGGCTTGTTCGCCTGGGTCGGATTCCGTACCACTCACGTCGATTACGAGCGCCCCGAGCGCGTGGCCGGGCACAGCAAATTCAACGGCTGGCGGCTGTGGAATTTTGCCCTCGAAGGCATCACCAGTTTCAGCACCGAACCGTTGCGGATCTGGACGTACATCGGGGCACTGGTGTCGCTGGTGTCGTTTGCCTTTGCCATTTTTATCGTGGTGCGGACGTTGGTCCACGGTGTCGACATGCCGGGTTACGCCTCGCTGATGGTCGCGGTCACGTTCCTTGGCGGCCTGCAATTGATTGGCATCGGTGTACTCGGCGAGTACCTGGGCCGCACTTATATTGAATCCAAACGCCGGCCGGTTTATCTGGTGCGTCGCGTCTACGACCCCAAGGACTGAATATGGATCTCAAGGAAACCGACATCCTCGGCGACAGCATCGGTGAGCATTGGTATTACTGCTCCAAAGCGGCTGCCACCCGTCGCTTGCTAGGCGATGCGCCGATCAAGCGGATTCTCGATGTGGGCGCCGGTTCCGGGTTTTTCTCCCATCATCTGTTGAGCCACACCGATGCGCGTGAGGCGTGGTGCGTGGATATCAGCTACCCCGCCGATTCCGATGCAACCACCACCGGCAAACCGGTGCATTACCGACGTGGCGTTGAAACCATCGAAGCCGATCTCGTGCTACTGATGGATGTCCTCGAACATGTCGATGACGACCTCGGTCTGCTCAAGGAATACGTCGACAAAGTGCCTTCCGGCGGCCGTTTTCTGATGACGGTGCCGGCATTCCAGTTTCTCTGGAGCGGCCATGACGACTTCCTTGAACACAAGCGCCGCTACACCCTGGCACAGTTCGAGACACTGGCTCGCGATGCTGGCCTGACGGTGCAGCGAGGTGCCTATTATTTCGGCGCGGTGTTCCCGATTGCGGCGGCAATGCGGTTGCTGCCACAGGGCCCGCAAGCGGCGACGCCACGTTCGCAGCTCAAGCGTCATCATCCGCTGGTGAACTCGGTGCTCAAGGCACTTTGCCGCTTGGAGCTGCCATTGATGGGCATGAATCGCCTCGCCGGATTGAGCGTTTTTGTGCTGGCGCAAAAACCGTGACCTCAGCGGAAAAAAACGCGTTGATCCAGCGCGGTCTACGCTTTGCCCTGACCGGGATTTTCGTCACTGGCTTGCATGCGCTGGTGGCGGTGTTGTTCATCAATTTCATCGCCCCTCAACCACCGCTCGCCAACGGCGTGGCTTTTGCCGTCGCGACGGTCGTTTCCTACGTAATCAACACCACCTGGAGTTTCTCGGCCCGACTGCATGGCAGAACCCTGATGCGTTTTCTGCTGGTGTCGCTGGGTGGATTTCTGTTGGCGATGTTGGTTGCATGGGCGGCGCAAGTGGCCGGGCTCCACTACCTGTTGGGCATCGGTGCGGTGGCGGTGACGATTCCGGCATTCACTTTTGTGCTGCATAACTTCTGGACGTACCGATGAAGGTTTCGAACCGCCATCCGGCGCTCGCATTGCTGCCGATTCTGCTGGGCGTGCTGGCGTTTTTCCTGGTAATCGGTCCACGGGCGCTGGATCCGCAGAACATCGCCTGGTTGAAGGACGGTGATCCGGCAACGCATTACCTCGGCTGGGTGAACTTCCGTCATTCGCCCTGGACGTTTCCGCTCGGGCTCAACCCGTCTTATGGGCTGGAGTTGGGCAGTGCGATCATCTTTTCCGACTCCAATCCATTGATGGCGCTGCTGTTCAAGCCGTTCAGCGGCTGGTTACCGGATACATTCCAGTATTTCGGTATTTGGCTGCTGGCCTGTTTCGTTTTGCAGGCCTGGTTTGCCTGGCAGTTGCTCGGGTTGATGACCGATAACCCCGTGCTGCGATTACTGGGCACGGGGTTATTGGTGTTTTCCCCGCCGATGTTTGTCCGCACGGGTGGGCATTTGTCCCTGGCCGGGCATTTCCTGATTCTTGCTGCCTTGTATCTGGCGCTGCATCCGGCGCTCCAGCGGCGTCGTGCAGCATGGGGCACATTGCTGGCCGTCACCGCGCTGGTGCACGCGTATTTGTTGGTGATGGTGGCGCTGATCTGGGTTGCCGATCTGTTTGCCAAATTCATAAACGGCAAACTCAGCCGTCTTCAGGGGGTGGTCGAGTTTGCAATTTTGTTTGCCTTGGTCAGTGTGTGCTGCTGGCAGGCCGGTTATTTCAGCATTGTCGACGGTGCGGGCGGCGGTGGTTTTGGCTGGTATCGCATGAATCTGGTATCGCTGTTCGACGCGGAGGGCTGGTCGTATGTATTGCCCGGCATCCCCAAGGGCGGTGGCGATTATGAGGGCTTCAACTATCTGGGCCTCGGGATTCTTTTGCTGGTGCCAGTGGCGGGGATTGCCTGGTTCAGAAGCGGTATTTCCTTGAAGGCGTTACTCGCTAGCCGGTGGTGGCTGCTGCTGGCGATGGTCGGGCTGACGCTGTTCGCACTGTCGAATCAGATCGGTTGGGGCACGCACACGTTCAGCTATCCGCTACCCAAAATCCTTGAGCGTCTGGCCAGTATTTTTCGTGCCTCGGGTCGCATGTTCTGGCCGGTGTTCTACGCAATCGTCGTGCTGCTGGTGTTCCTCGTCGTACGTGGTTATCGCGTGCGCACCGCCATGGGATTGCTTGCATTGGCGCTGGTGGTGCAAGTGATGGATACCCGAATTGCCTGGATGGGTTTGCGGGCGGGAAAAATGCTGCCGCCGACATCGGCATGGGCCAGTCCAATGCACGATCCTTTCTGGAACAGCGCCGCGGGTCATTACAAGAATATCCGCGCGTTGATTCCAAAAAATCAGCCCGATCAGTGGCAGGCCATCGCCGATTTCGCCGCTACTCATCGAATGCAGACTGATGCCGTGTACATGGGGCGCATGAGTCCTTCAGTGCTCGAACGCACCCAGCTCGATGCGCAGCGCAGGCTGGTGACGGGCGAGTACGAGGCCGACTCGCTGTACATCATCGATGATGAAGCGTTGGACGCTGCCATCCACAGTGTGCACAGCGATACTGACCTGCTGACCCGCGTAGACGATTTTGTTGTGTTGGCACCGGGCTGGAAACACTGCGATCAATGCCTGGCGATGGTTGATGAGGGGCGGGCAATGTCATCGATTCCGCTCAGCCAGTCAGGACTGGTGCAGACATTCAATCGTAAAAGCCGACAGTTGACCAAAGGTTGGTCGGTGCCTGAAACCTGGGGCACCTGGAGCGAAGGGCCGGATGCTGAAATCACGCTGCGGGTGATGCCTGATACCCACGCGATTGTGTTGGAAGCATCGGCATTCGCGATGCCGCCAGCTCTTACCCAGCGGGTTATCGTCAGCATCAATGGCGAACAGGTCTTGTCGACGCGTCTGACGCAGGTGCAAGACAACCGGCTGGAAATTCCGCTCAGTACAGCCATCCGCGAGACGTTGGGCAAGGGTGGTTTGCTGAAACTCCAGTTGCATCTACCTGATGCCGTCAGCCCGCAACAACTGGGCTTGAATGGTGATTCGCGGGTCATGGGGCTGGGATTGAGAACGCTGACCGTCCACTGAGCACTGAAACACTGTGTGCATGCTGATGGACGCCAGGCCCAAGGACTTTCTACACTGCCTCCAGTCTGGGGATCAGGGGGGCAATGGATGAATCGAAATGAACTGCGCAAGGCTGACATCAACCTGATGGTGGTGTTCGAGACCTTGATGCTCGAACGCAATGTGACCCGGGCGGCAGAAAAACTGTTTCTCGGCCAGCCGACCATCAGCTCGGCGCTCAACCGCTTGCGCTCGATGTTCAACGATCCATTGTTTATCCGCGTCGGCCATCGCATGGAACCGACGGCCCGAGCCGAAGAACTCTTTCGTCATCTCTCGCCGGCGCTCGATTCGCTGTCCGTTGCGCTGAGCCTGACGCACAATTTCGATCCTGCTGTCAGCAACATGACCTTCCGCATCGGCTTGTCCGATGACGTCGAGTTCGGCCTGTTGCCACCACTGTTGCGCGCCCTGCGCCAGGAGGCGCCGAAAGTCGTGTTCGTGGTGCAACACGTCGATTACTGGCGGATTCCCGATTTGCTCGCAGCTGGCGACATCACCGTGGGCATCAGCCAGACCCGTGGTCTGCCAGCCAATGCCAAACGCAAACTGCTGCGGCATATCCAGCCGAGTATCCTGCGTGCAGATGCGTCCGATTCACCGTTGACGCTCGATGAATATTGCTCACGGCCGCATGTGTTGGTTTCCCACACGGCGAACATCAGTGGTTTCGCCGACGAGTGGCTGGCCGAGCTTGGCCGCACCCGTCAGGTAGTGTTGTCAGTGCCGCAATACAGTGCGTTACCTGCGTTGTTGGCCGGCACGGATCTGATCGCCAGCCTGCCGGATTACACTGCCGAGGCCATGGCCGCGTCCGGGCTGCTGTTCAAGGAACCGTTTCCCTTCAAGACACCGATGCTGGATCTATCGATGGTCTGGCTCAGTCATGTCGACAGCGACCCAGCCGAACGCTGGCTGCGTTCGCGACTGGAAGCGTTCATGAGCGAGCGACCACTCACCGCCCCCTGAAATCACATCAACAATGCGCGGTATCCCTGTAGGGGCTGCGGCACGCTGCGATCTTTTGGTCTTTGTTTTAAAGATCAAAAGATCGCAGCCTCGTTTCACTCGACAGCGTCTACAAGGGCTTGGGACTCAGGCGGCTTCCAGTTCGCTGCACACCTTGATCACTTGCTCGCGGAGCCAGACGTTGGCGCTGTCATGGTCGGCCTGCTGGCTCCATTGCATATCGAGGGTGAACCCCGGCAGGCCATTTGGCGCTTCACAGTGATTGAAGATGGCTTCTTTGGTCAGTAAACGCTGGATGCGTCGGGGCAGGGTGAGGATGAAATCGGTGCCGGTGATCATTTTCAGCGCGGCGCTGTAGCTGTTGGAGCGCGCCACGATCTGACGTTTCTGCGCCTGCCGTGCGAGCCAGCCATCGACCATGTTGGTGGTGGACGTCCAGGGTGTCGGAAAGACATGCCGACGTTCGGTGAAGGCTTGCAGGCTCAGACGCGGCTCCAGTGGAGTGGCGCGCTTGTCGAAGACGCAGACCAGATCATCTTCGAGTAGCATCCGCGATTTCAAATCATTGTGGCTGCGGTGAAAGTTCGGGCCGAAACTGATCACCAGATCGAGACTGCCGTCGCGAAGTTCATCGGCCGGAACGTCGGTTTCGAACTTGTGCATATTGACCATCACCGGCAAGTCATCGTAGTCGAAACGCTTCAACAGGCGCGGCAGGATCAGTTGCTCGAAGTATTCCGGGGCGCAGATGTTGAACGTGACGGCCTGCCGGCTCGGATCGAATGCCGGGGCACCGGCGTGGCACAAGTTGATACTTTCGAGGATTTTCTGCACATGGCTGTACATGCTGCTGGCCTTGTAGGTCGGGCGCATGCCGGTACGGGTGTTGATGAACAGCTCGTCTTCGAAACTGTTACGCAGTTTTTTCAGGCAATAACTAACGGTAGATTGACTGACGAACAGCGTTTCCGACACATCGGTGACGCTGCTCTGCTCATACACGGCGATAAACACCATGAGGTCCTGCATGTCGAGCTTTCTAAGCAAGTTACTGTTCAGCATCCGTACTGTCTCGCTGTGCTCCTTGCGCTGAATCCGCGCAAACGTGTGCGTACGATCCTAACGGAACGATGGTGCTAGGAGAAACCCCTGTAGGACATTTCACGGACAGTTGTGGGACAGAAAGTTTTAGCAACACGACGTCGTTGAATAATCCTCGAAAAGGTGGCCAGAAGCCTCTAGCTCATGCGCTTCCGCGATCATTGAATATGCCGCGCGTAATGTCGCGGATCAAAGCGCATCACCATCAGCAGCATGACCGCCATCACCGCCGTCAGCGACCACCACGCCCATTCGAAGCTGCCGAGTTGATCACGAACCATCCCCGCCAGCAGTGGGGAGAGACCGGCAATCAGATAACCAATGCCTTGCACGAAAGCGGTGAGGCCGCCGGCACGCTGTGGGTTGTCGAGGTGATCGAGCGAGACGATCAGGCTCATCGGAAACAGTCCGCCAATGCCCAGCCCCAACAAACATGGCCACAGCAGGCTGAGATGCTGTGGGCTGAGGATCAGCCCGCAGAAGCCGGCGATGATCAATCCGAGCAGCGCCATCAACACCACGCGCCGGTCACGACTGCGATTGGCGATGGCCGGAACGATCAGGCCGGAAATCACCTCCATGGCCGTCAGAAAACCCAGCAACAGACCGGCGTTCTGTTCACTCCAGCCTTTTTCGACGTAGTACGGTGCCAGCCAGGCGAGAACACAGGTGTAGGACGCCGTCCCCAGACCGAAGAAAATCGCGAGTAACCAGGCGCGAGAATTGGCGAAAAACGATTCTTTCCTCGCCGCTGCGCTGATGGCGTTTGGCAGATGTGTGCGTTGTGACCACCAGAACAGCAATGCCAACAACGCCAACGCGGTCCAAATGGCCAACCCGAGGCGCCAGCTTCCGGTCTGCACCATCACCAGCGGAGCGAACGAGGCTGCAATGGCCGCGCCGCCCATGATCGAGGTCACGTACAAGCCCATGCACAGCGCCACGTTGTCCGGGAAACGCGTTTTGATCAGCGCTGGCATCAACGCCTGAATCAACGCGATACCGATCCCCGCCAGCACCGCGCTGACAATCAGCTCCACCGCCGAGTCGACAAACAGCCGTGCCAGCGTTGCCAGCCCAATAATAAGCAGCGACAGCAGTACCGTGCGCTGCTCACCCAGACGTTGGCTGATACCAATGCCGAAAAACATCGCCATGCCCATGGCCATCACCGGCAGCATGGTCAGTAACGACGCTAGGCTGAAGCTCAAAGGAATGTCGCCGCGAATCGCCGAGAGCAACGGCCCGATGGCGGCCATCGACGGACGCAGATTAAGCGCAACCAGAATGATGGCGAGCATCAGCCAGAGAGCGGGGCGGGAGGCGGCGCGGACGTTTTCCATCTTCAAACCTATAAGCGAGAGGCTGACAATTAGGCGCCCGGCTGCCGAACCGGACAAACCAGAAAATCCCGAGCAGTATTTAAAAAATCGATAACACCCGGATCCCCGTAGGAGCTGCCGAAGGCTGCGATCCTTTGACCTTGCTTTAAAAAATCAAAATCAAAGGATCGCAGCCTCCGGCAGCTACAGAAAACGCGCATTTTTCACTGAATGAGAACTGAACCATTCTCAAATACTTCACGAGTTTTGGCTCATTACCACCTGCCAACTAATCGTTGGCGTCTTTTTCACAAAAAATTGATGGTTGCCTGCCTAAAGTTTGTGCTGCCTTGTTTAATGAATTTTTCACAATTGAATTTTAATGATTGAGCAAGGCTCTTCTTTTCAGGAATAGCCCCACACCATGTTGAAGTTAAAAGCCGTGCGCCCGGAATGGGTGACGTTGATTGCCAGTGCCTTCCTTTTGCTCGGTTTCAATTTTGTGCTCTGGCAGCACCTGTTCGAGATTACCGCTGCGGATGGCAAGGGCATCGCCATGCGCCTGGCATTCGGGGTAATGATCCTTGCGGCGTTCAACATCGTGCTGACCTTGCTGGCTTTCCGTCCGCTGCTCAAACCGCTTCTGACTGTGATGTTTTTGATCAGCGCCGGCGTGGCTTATTTCATGAGTCAGTATGGCGTGATGATTGATGCGGGGATGTTTCGCAACTTCGCTGAAACCAATGTCACGGAAGTGCGTGATCTGCTCTCGTTGAAGTTGTTTGCTTATATTGTTTTTCTTGGCGTGTTGCCGTCGGTCATATTGTGGAAAGTTCCAGTAAGTTATCGCCGCTGGCATCACGAATTGCTCAGTAAAGTTATCGTCAGTGTGGCGTCGGTTGCGGTAATCGGCGGTGTGGCCTTGGCCAACTATCAGGGCCTGTCCTCATTGTTTCGCAATCACCATGAACTGCGCCTGATGCTGGTGCCGAGCAATTACATTGGCGCGTCGGCCGGTTACCTGCGTGAACAGGTCGTCTCGGCGCAGCAACCGTTCGTGAAAATTGGCGAAGACGCGCAACGCAACCCGGACCTGAAAATCCAGCCACGCAAATCCCTGACCGTACTGGTGGTGGGGGAGAGTGCCCGTGCAGAGAACTTCGGCATCCTCGGTTATGACCGTGACACTACGCCGAAACTGGACAAGGAAGCGGGGCTGATCGCTTTCACCGACGTGCATTCCTGCGGCACTGAAACCGCAGTCTCGGTGCCGTGCATGTTTTCCAACATGGGTCGCAAGGACTACGACGCCAGCAAGGCGAAGAACGAAGAAGGCCTGCTCGATGTGCTCAAGCGTGCCGGTATCGACGTGATCTGGCGCGATAACCAGTCCGGCTGCAAAGGCACTTGCGATCGTGTCACCGTGCAGGATGTCAGCAACCTGAAGGATCCGGCGCTGTGCGCCAACAGTGAGTGCCGCGACGAAATCCTGCTGCAAGGTCTGCAAGGCTTTATCGATCATCTGGACAAGGACACGGTGCTGGTCCTGCACCAGATGGGCAGTCACGGTCCGGAATACTTCAAGCGTTATCCGAAGGAATACGAGCACTTCACGCCGGTCTGTGAAAGTAACGCACTGAACAATTGCAGCCGCGAAAGTATCGTCAACGGTTACGACAACACCCTGGTCTATACCGATCATGTGCTGTCGAGCCTGATCGATGTGCTGCGCAGCAATCAGGACAAAGTCGATACGGCGATGTTGTATCTGTCCGATCACGGTGAGTCGCTGGGCGAGTACAACTTGTTCCTGCACGGCACGCCTTACATGCTGGCGCCCGAACAACAAAAACATGTGGCGATGCTGGCGTGGTTCTCCGACAACTATCAAAAGGCCTATTCGGTCGATACCCATTGCCTGCAAATGAGTCGTGACAAACCGCTGAGTCAGGACAATCTGTTCCACTCGATGCTTGGCCTGCTGGAGGTGCGCAGCAAGGTCTATCAGCCGGGTCTGGACATGTTTGCCGGATGCCGTGGCGCGGTGATTGACGGCGTACTGGCCAAGGACTGAGCCGTTTCGGGGCCGGCGTTCTGACGCGGCGACCCCGTCTGTTTCCTCTGTCAGACTATTCTTGCTCTTTGGCAGGACATTTCGTTACAGCTCTTGCCCTTCGCAGGCGCGTAAATCGCCAGTGGCGATATATACTGCGCGCCATTCTTCAAGGGAGAGCCGTGTGGCCATCGATATTCACTGGATTCGCGACAACGAAAGCCTCGCGCAATTTTGCGCCGAGTGGCAGCAGCTGCCTTTCGTGGCCCTCGACACCGAATTCATGCGGGTCGACACCTTTTACCCGATTGCCGGCCTGTTGCAGGTGGGTGACGGCAAACGCGCCTACCTGATTGATCCGCTGACCATCAATGCCTGGCAACCACTGGCTGCGTTGCTGGAAAACCCGGCGGTGCTCAAAGTCCTGCACGCGTGCAGCGAAGACCTCGAAGTCCTGTTGCGCCTGACCGGCAGCCTGCCGGCGCCGATGTTCGACACGCAACTGGCCGCTGCTTATCTGAACCTCGGGTTCTCGATGGGTTATTCGCGACTGGTGCAGGAAGTGCTCGGCATCGAACTGCCGAAAGGCGAGACTCGTTCCGACTGGTTGCAGCGCCCGTTGTCCGACACGCAAATCAGCTACGCCGCCGAAGACGCGGTGCATCTGGCGGAAGTTTTTGTACAACTGCGGCCGAAACTGTCTGACGACAAGTTCGCCTGGGTGCTGGAGGACGGCGCCGAACTGGTCGCCAACCTGCGCCGCGAAACCGATCCTTACGAGGTCTATCGCGAGGCCAAACTGGCGTGGAAGCTGTCTCGCGCCCAACTGGCTGTACTGCGTGAACTGTGTGCCTGGCGTGAAACAGAAGCCCGTGCCCGCGATCTGCCACGCAACCGCATCGTCCGTGAGCACTCGCTGTGGCCGCTGGCTCGTACACAACCGGACAACCTCGCTGCGTTGGGCAAGATCGAAGACATGCACCCGCGTACCGTGCGTCAGGACGGTCAATTTCTGCTTGATCTGATCAAGCGCTCTGGCAGTGTGGGGCCTGATCAATGGCCGCCAGCGGTGCCTGAGCCATTGCCGATCGAAGCTGCTGCATTGATCAAACAACTGCGCGCATTGGGCCAGGCCGAGGCTGAGCGTCTGGGCATCGCCCCGGAACTGATGCTGCGCAAGAAAACCCTCGAAGCGCTGGTCAAAAGCGGCTTCCCCGAGGGCCCTTACCAATTGCCTGAGTCGCTGCGTGGCTGGCGCCGCGAACTCATGGGTCAGAAGCTGCTCGACAGCCTGGCCACCGCCGGAGAACAGCCTTGAAACGTATTTGCTCTATTTACCAAAGCTCAAAGCGCAAAGGCATGTACCTCTATGTGCTCAAGAGCGATGAATTGGAACGCGTGCCCGAGGCATTGATGGCAGCTTTCGGTAAAGCCATATTTTCCTTCAGTCTGGTGCTGACGCCTGAGCGCAAACTGGCCAGCGAAGACATTGTCGTGGTCCTGGAAAACCTCGAAAAGCAGGGCTATCACCTGCAAATGCCACCGGCCGAGGACGAGTACATCGAGCACTTGCCCGAAGAGTTGCTGCGCCGCAACGACCCGGTCTGATCGGCGAGGCCCTGTTCTGGGCCTCTGTTAACCCTGGAACTGTTTTTACCGCGATGGCCGCCCCGAAAGCGGCGGCTGTCTGCACGGTTTGCGAAAGGTTTGAAGATGCGCGTTCTGATTGCTGAACACGACCACGCGATATACGCCCGGCTGCTGCGTCAGGCAGCGCCGGAGCTGGAAGTATTGACCAGCGGCGACTCCGCCGAACTGGCCCGTCAGGCCGCCGATTGCCCGGTGTGGCTGGGGCAACCGGATCTGCTTGCGACCCTGTTGCGTCAGGGCCATCAACCGCAATGGCTGCAATCGACCTGGGCCGGCATCACGCCGCTGCTCGCCGACGGCTTGCGTCGGGATTATCACTTGAGCCGCGCGGTGGGGATTTTCGGTCAGGTGATGGCCGAATACGTCCTGACTTACATGCTCGGCCACGAACGCGAAGTGCTGGCGCGGCTGGTCAGCCAGGTCGAGCGAAAATGGGACAACCGCACCGGCCAGAGCCTGGTCGGACGCAAGGTGTTGATCGTCGGCACCGGTGACATTGGCCAGAGCGTGGCGCAGTTTCTGTTGCCGTTCGGCGTCGAACTGTACGGTATCGCCAGCAGCGCCCGCGAGCAGGCACCGTTCGTCGAAGTCGGCTCGATGGCGGATCTGCCGCGTCTGGTAGGTGAAGTGGATTACGTGGTCAATCTGCTGCCGAACACGGCGCATACCCACGATATTTACGACGCGCCACTGTTCAAGCAATTCAAGCCGACCGGGTTGTTCATCAACGTTGGTCGCGGTGTGGCGGTGGTTGATGCGGATCTGGTGGAAGCCTTGAAGGAAGGGCATCTGGCGGGCGCGGTGATCGACGTCTGCCGTCAGGAACCGTTGCCGCAACGTCATCCGTTCTGGACAGCCTGGGGTTTGCTGCTGACCGGCCACAGTTCAGCACCGACTTCACCAGCGTTGATGGTGCAGTTGTTTGTCGAGAATCTGCGGGCGTATCAGGCGGGTGAAGCGTTGCGCGGGGAAGTGGATTTCAACCGCGGTTACTGAGTGTTCGTTGGATAAAATGTGGGAGCGAGCCTGCTCGCGAAGAGGGAGTGTCAGCCAACATCATTGCTGTCTGACGCACCTCTTTCGCGAGCAGGCTCGCTCCCACATTTGTTTTTGTGCTGGCTTAGAGGGTGAAGTCGCCTTCAGCCGCCAGTTCGCTCAGCGGGCGACGCGGGCTTGGCTCTTCGCGCGCTTGCAGGTAATCCGCCAGCGTCGATTTGTCGCCCAGTTTGCCGACGGCCACTGCCGCGTGCAGCGCATAACCTTCAGGAATATTCAGCTCCTTGCGCGTCAACTCCTGATCGAAGCCGGCCATGCCATGGGTGTGCCAGCCGCTGATGCTTGCTTGCAGCGCCAGATGGCCCCACGCCGAACCCGTGTCGAAGGTGCTCCACAGCGCCGGCGTTTCTTCAGTGGCGCCTGGCGCGGCGAAGGTGGTTTTCGAGATCACGATTACCAGCGCCGAAGCGTGCTGCGCCCAGCCACGGTTGAATTCGTTAAGCAAACCCAGAAAACGCTCCCAGTTCGGCGTATCGCGACGCGCGTACAGGAAGCGCCACGGCTGCGAGTTGTAGGCCGATGGCGCCCAGCGCGCCGCTTCGAAAAAGCTCAGCAGGGTTTCTTCCGGGATCGCTTCGCCAGTGAAGGCGCGCGGCGACCAACGGTCGGTGAACTGCGGGTGAATGGCGTATTCGGCAACGCGAGGGTTGGCACTCATCAAGAGATTCCTTGCTACGTTTGAGTAAAAGATTCGAACGAAAACCCGGCGGGATCAGTTGCGCTGAACGATGGGGTTTTCCGAGCCTGACAGTTAATCGCAATGCAACGCGGTCGAGCGTTAATGGCTTGCGGGCAAGGCTCCTGCGACTGGCAAAGCTACGCGTCGCCACAAAAACTCACAAGTGCCGCGCAACCGGCAGTCGCCAGCGCTTGGCCCGCAAGGCCTGGGGCACTAGACTGGCGGCCTTTTCACCACCTGATGTTGATGCTTGAGCCATGGCCGCCGAAGTCGAACCGTTCTGGATACGCAAAACCCTCGATCAACTGGATCACGAGGAATGGGAATCGCTGTGCGACGGATGTGGCCTGTGCTGCCTGCAGAAGCTCGAGGATGAAGAAGACAACAGCGTCTATTACACGCGCATCGCCTGCAAACTGCTGGACCTGAAAACCTGCCAGTGCAGCGACTACCCGAACCGCATCAAGTTTGTCCCGGATTGCATCCAGCTCACCCCGGGTCAGGCCGAAGAGTTCAAATGGCTGCCGCCGACCTGTGGTTATCGACTGGTCAGCGAAGGCAAGGACCTGCCGTTGTGGCACCACTTGGTCTGCGGCGATCGCGACGCGGTGCACCACGAACGGATTTCCCAGTCCGGGCGCATGCTCGCCGAAGGCAGCGTGTCGGAAGATGACTGGGAAGATCACCTGATTTTCCGGGCCGGTTAAGCGCCCGGCGATTCAAGCTTTACCAAGGAGTGTGTATGGCGGGGGGATTGCAACGGGCGTTGCTGGTCGGGTTGTTGGCGCTGAGCGCGCCGGTATGGGCGGCAAAAAAAGTCGATCTGGATTACCACGTGCGCCTGTTGCCACAGAGCGATCAGGCTGAGGTACGCCTGACCCTGGCCAAAGGAGAAGCCGTACGCAGTCTAGATTTCGACCTTGGCGACGGCAGTCATTACAGCGACTTCAAGGCTGACGGCCAATGGCTGCTGACGCCCGGCAAGAAGGCCCGCGGCGTCTGGCGCCCGACCAGCGACAAGGCCAGCCTGAGCTATCGCGTGCGCATCAGCCACGGTCGCAAGAGCGGCAGTTTCGACACCCGTATGACGCCGGGCTGGGCGCTTATGCGCGGAGATGAGCTGGTGCCGCCGGCCAGACTCGATCAACAGGACGGCATCGAACTGGTCTCGCGCCTGCAATTCGAACTGCCCGAGGGCTGGAAAAGCGTCGAGACCGCCTGGCCGCGAATTGGCAAAAACAAGTTCCGCATCGACAACCCTTCACGTCTGTTCGACCGCCCGACGGGCTGGATGCTCGCCGGTCATCTCGGCAGCCGGCGCACACGTCTGGGCGAAACCGAGATCACCGTGGCGTCGCCGCAGGGGCAGGGCATGCGGCGAATGGACGTGCTGACGTTGCTGACGTTTGTCTGGCCGCAAGTGCAAGCGCTGTATCCGCGTCATCCGACCAAGTTGCTGATTGTCGGCGCCAATGACCCGATGTGGCGCGGCAGCCTCGGCGCGCACGAGTCGATCTACCTCAACACGCGCTTGCCACTGGTCAGCGAAAGCGGCAGCAGCGCCTTGGTGCGTGAGCTGGCACAGGTGTTCGGGCGGATCAACGACGCGCAGCGCAGCGACTGGATCAGTGAGGGTTTTGCCGAGTATTACGCGATTGAACTGGTGCGCCGTGCCGGCGGCATGAGCGATGAGCGTTATCAGACGTTGCAGGCGAAATTGGCCAAGGAGGGTCAGAAGGTCACGACTTTGCGCGGCGAACAGATCAGTCCGGCGCAGATTTCCAGAGCGGTGATTGTGTTGCAGGAACTGGATGGCGAGATTCGCCTGAAGACGCGCAACAAGCGTTCGCTGGATGACGTGTTGCGTGGGGCGATGCATTTGGGGACAGTGAGTACCAAAGAGTTTGTGCAGCTCACCGAGAGTGTTCTGGGTGAGTCATCCAAAGTCCTCGATACCGGGTTACTGCAGTAATACCGCTATCGCTGGCAAGCCAGCTCCCACAGTGTTTTAGGTCGGACACAAAATATGTGATGACCACAAAACCTGTGGGAGCTGGCTTGCCAGCGATGGGGCCATCAGCCCCAAAGCAAATTCTGGATCAAACCCCGGCTTTCGGCGATTTCACCGAATCATTGCCGGTCACCGTGGCGGTTTTGGTCGCGGCTTCGGCATTGGCCTTCAGCTTGCTCAATTCTTCCCCGGCACGTTCAATTTTGGCCCGTACGTTGTTCATGTCCTGACGGCTTTTCTCCAGCAGGCTTTTTACCGAACTGTGCCCGGTAATCCCGCGGGCCATGGCCACGCCGCCAATCGCCACCTGAATCAAACCGAACACACCGCCACGGCGCAGGCCCTTGCCGACCATGATCACGCCGCCGGCCAGGGATCCGATGCGCTCCCAACCTTCGACGTTCTGCTCGGAACGGCTCTGGAACGGGGTGGATTCGATACGCTCGACGCGTTTGAGCTCGCTCATGATCTTTCTCCAGGCAATGAGTAATGGATAAACAAGCTGACTGCCATAGCGGTCCGCTTGTTCCATTGGATGTGCGACGCTTTAGCGGAATTTCGGCCCGGAACGGGTGTTCAGGCCCTTGGCCATGCGGTCGTAGAGCACAACGTTGACCGTGGCGGCGAGGTTCATGCAGCCAGTGGTCGGGATGTACACGACGTCTTCGCACCAGTCGCGAATCTCTTTGTCCAGCGAGCCGTCTTCCGGGCCGAAGATGTACAGCGCGCGATCCGGATGGGTGTATTCCGGCAACGGGCGGGCGCCCTCGACCAGTTCCACGGCGACCGGCACGCAGTTGAGCGGGAGGATCTTTTTCAGATCATCGATGCCGATCAACGGGATGTCGTAATGCACGCGTTTGGTGTCGGTGACGAAATCGGCGGCGCGTTCATAGCGCTTGCCGGTGTAGAACACCGACGCCACGCCGTAACAGCCTGCGGCGCGCATCACCGAACCGACGTTCTCCGGTGATTTGGGGTTGTACAAACCAATGCAGCTGTAACGTTTGTCTGCCACGAGCGGGGTGCCTTCGGGAAAAAGAGCGCGATTATACGGGGATTGGACGAGGGCGGGCAGATTCAGGACTTGCGGTGTCTGGTCTGGCCTCTTCGCTGGCAAGCCAGCTCCCACAGGTTTTCTGGATTTTCACAAAATTTGTAAGCAATCCAAATCACTGTGGGAGCTGGCTTGCCAGCGAAGGGGCCAGTTCGGCAATGAAGATCAGTCTTCTTTCTTCATCAACCCGGCCAGCGCGGCAAACGGGTTGTGCGTTGCCTTGGCGATTTTCGGCGTGCTCAGCGAGCCTTCGCTGAAATACTGCTGGTCGGTGTACCGCGAGTGTTCGTTGTCGTGGCAGTACAGGCACAACAGTTCCCAGTTCGAGCCGTCCTGCGGGTTGTTGTCGTGGTTGTGGTCACGATGGTGCACGGTCAGTTCGCTCAGACGCTTGCCGGAAAATTCGCGGGTGCAGCGGCCACAGACGTGCGGATACATCTTCAGGGCCTTGTCGCGGTAGCCCATTTCCTTGTCGCGCTGGTTGTCGGCGAGGATGCGATCCAGCTTCGACGTGTTGGTTGGGGTGGACGAACTCATGGGTTCACCTTTGTAAAAGACTAATGACGGTTATGTGCAGAGTTTAGCTCAGCCCTTGAGCTTCTCGGCAATCCAGATCGTGTGGCGAGTGCCCTTGTTGCCGTGGGCGAACACCTGCACTTCCTCAGCCTTGAAACCGGCCTTCTTCAACTTGTCGGAAAACTGCCGGTCGGCGCTCGCCGACCATACCGCGAGTACGCCTTTGGGACGCAGGGCCTTGGCGCAGGCATTCAGACCAGCGGCGGAATACAGCCAGCTGTTGGCCTTCTGGGTCAGACCTTCGGGGCCGTTGTCGACGTCGAGCATGATCGCGTCGAAGCCATTCGGCTCGCTTTGCAGTACGTTGGCCACGTCGTCCTGGCGAATCACCGTGCGCGGGTCAAGCAACGGCCGACCGGATTTCTCGCCGAGGGGGCCACGGTTCCACTCGACCACGCCCGGCACCAGTTCGGCGACCACCACCTCAGCGGTTTTACCCAGATGCTTGAGCGCCGAGGCGAGCGTGAAGCCCATGCCCAGCCCGCCGATCAGCACCCGAGAGTTCGGCCGGCCAGCGACCTTGCGGCAAGGAATCTCGGCCAGCGCATCTTCGGAGCCGTGCATGCGCGTGTTCATCAGTTGCCCGCCGTCGCCGCCCTGGATCTTGATGACGAAATCCTCGCCATACTCGAACAGGCACAGGGCACCGCCGCTTTCAGGGATCGGGGTGGTGTCGAGCAGAACGAAACGTTTCATGGAAATCTCTAAAAGGGGGAAGGCAAGCAGGCGCGTTGGGAGTAGCCTGAGCGCAGACTAAGGCCAACGGAGCCCTTGATGAAGCGCACCATTCTAACGGTCATTGCCCTGGCCGCGCTCTCGATTACTGCCGTGCAGGCACAGCAGGTTGTTCCGGTCAGCCCGGCGCCGCAACCTGGCTCGCCCGGTACTGCAACACCGACACCGTATCCGCAGATCACCCCGATCAACATCCCCAAGTCTGGCGCCGGCAGTGGCAGCCCGCCGCTGGTGCCCATCGAAATGCCCAGCCCACCGAGCAAGGATCAACCGGTGCCGGGCATTGAGCCGACCAGCACCAAGGCGAAATCCCCGGGCGGTTAAATCTGCTGCGCCGCTAGTTGACCGTCGGCCATGCGCAGGCGTTTGGAGAGGGAGACGGCGAGGGCGCGAATGATTTTTGCGGCAATCTTCGGCGCGTCGTTGAGCATTTTTTCCAGCGAGTCCTTGCCCAGATTCAACAGTTGGCAATTGCTCGCGGCCACGCACGTTGCTGAACGCCTTTCGCCGTCCAGCACGGCCATCTCACCGAACGCCCGACCGCTGCGCAGGGTGGCCATGGTGATCACCTGACCGTCGGGGCCGGTTTTCTGCACGGCCACCTGGCCGGTGTGGAGGATACACATGAAACTGCCGGCATCGCCCTCGCGGAAAATCGCCTCGCCTTCAGCCACGGTGCTGATGCTGAAATAGCCCGATGCCGCAGCGAAGTCGGCCAGTTGCAATTGATCGAACAGGCCGCAGTCCATCAGCCAGTCGCGGATTTCGTTGTTGAGTAAGGTCGGTTCTGACATGTCGTGGCAATCTTTTTGTTTTCACATTTTCGAGGCTGTACACGGGTCCCGTGGGAACACTTTTTGTGGTGAGGGGATTTATCCCCGACGGGCTGCGAAGCGGCCCCAAATCCTGCAAACGCGGTAATGCTGACACACCGCGTTGATCGGAATTACGACTGCTGCGCAGCCGATCGGGGATAAATCCCCTCGCCACAAGGGATCGGTTTCACGGGGAGCTGTGGGGTATCGGCCTCTCTGGTCTGCAATTAAGACCCAAGTGACCGACGGAGTTCCTCAGACGATGCCCAAAACCTTGAACACAAATGCGTATTCGAGCGCTACGTCACGTAATCCCTGATAACGCCCGCTCATCCCGCCATGCCCTGCACCGAGTTCGGTCTTGAGCAACAGCAGATTGTCGTCGGTTTTCGTCGCGCGCAACTTCGCCACCCACTTGGCCGCTTCCCAGTACTGCACGCGGCTGTCGTTGTAGCCGGCGATCACCAAGGTTGGCGGATACGCCTGTGCGGTGACGTTTTCGTACGGCGCATAAGCCTTGATCCGATCATAGACGTCCGGTTCTTGCGGGTTACCCCACTCGTCGTATTCAGTGACGGTCAGCGGTAGCTCCGGGTCGAGCATGGTGTTAAGTACGTCGACGAACGGCACTTCGGCAATCGCCACGCCAAACAGATCCGGGCGCTGATTGAGCACCGCGCCGATCAACAGGCCACCGGCGCTGCCACCGCTGATCGCCAGTTTTTCTGCAGTGGTGATGCCGTTGAGGATCAAAAACTCGGCGCAGGCGATGAAGTCGCTGAAGGTATTGTGTTTATGTTCCTGTTTGCCAGCGCGATACCACGCTTCGCCCAGTTCACCGCCACCGCGTACGTGGGCGATGGCGAAGGCCATGCCGCGATCGAGCAGACTCAGGCGTGCGTGAGAGAACCACGGATCGAGGCTCGAGCCGTAGGCGCCATAGCCATAGAGGTACAGCGGCACCGGTTTGCCAACCATTTCGCGTTTCATCACCAGGCTGATCGGCACCAGCGTGCCGTCCGGTGCGGTCGCCCACAGGCGTTGACTGACGTAAGCGTCGGCATCGAACGGGCCGAGTACCGGGGTTTCTTTCAGGACGGTCTGTTCGCCGTTCGCCAGAATCAATTGGCGCACCTGCGCCGGACGATTCAAGGCCTCATAGCGCAGACGGACGCGATCGCTGTCGAATTCCAGACTGTTTTGCACATAAAGGCTGTAGGCCGCGTCCGGCAATTGCACGCGATAAGGCGCCACGCCGTGTGGGTGAACTTCAATGATCGGCAAACCGCCTTCGCGCAGGCTCAAGGTCATGGCTTGCGCGTTGAGGCTTACGCCATCGAGCATCACCGTGTCGCTGTGCGCGATCAGGTTTTGCCAATCGGCCTCCGTGGGCACCACGCCAGTGTCCGGCGCCTGATACAGGGCGTAGTTGATGCCATCGCGGTTGGTACGGATAAACCACGTCCATACGCCATCGAGCAAGCCATGGTCGACGTCGTATTCGTGATCCTCGACCCGTGGCGCCAGGCAGGCGAATGGCAGGTGCGGCTGATTGGCATCCAGCGCCCAGACTTCGCTGGTGGTCTTGCTGCCCAGCGACAGCAGCAATTGCTGTTCGGAGCTGGATCGGTAGCAATGCAGGAAGAAACGCCCGTCCGGCTCGTGGAAAACTTCTTCGGCAGCGGTACCGTCGAGGCGGTAGCGGAACAGTTTGTGCGGGCGATGGGTGTCGTCGAGCACGGCAAAAAACAGCGTCAGGCTGTCGTTGGCCCATGTCATGCTGCCGTCGCAGTCTTCGAACTCCAGTTCGCTGACCTTGTCGTTGGCCAGTTCTTTGACGAACAGCGTGTAAATCTCATCGCCCGAGGCGTCGACGCTGTAGGCCAGGCGCTGGTGGTCCGGGCTGATGCTGAACGCGCCCAGCGAGAAAAAGCCGCCATTGGCCAGTACGTTCGGGTCGAGCAGCAGTTGTTCGCGGCTTTCGTCGAGGGTCAGGCTGTCGTCTGCCGGACGCGGGCAGCGGTAGTGGCGGGCGTACTCGTCACCGGCGGTGGTGCGGGTGTAATACAGATACGGTCCCCATGGCGATGGCAGGGACAGGTCGGTTTCGAGAATCCGGCCTTTGATCTCTTCGAACAGGCTTTCACGCAACTCGGCCTGATCGGCGGTTTGTGCTTCCTGGTAAGCGTTTTCGGCCTTGAGGTAGTCGAGCACCGCGTCGGTGTCACGTTCCTGCAGCCAGGCATACGGGTCGGCGCCGGGCGCCTTGTGGGCAATCGGAGCACTGATGACGTTGGCGGAATCGGGCATGGAAGGCTCTCGGACAAGTTACGGAATAGGGTTTTTCGCAGCTCTGGATATCACCGCAACCTCTGTAGGAGCGAGCCTGCTCGCGATGAGGCCGGCAGCTTCAACATCAATGTCGTCTGGCAGTCCGTCATCGCGAGCAGGCTCACTCCTACAGGTCGTGTGTCTATTGGGACAAGCCTGACGGGCGAAAAGTCGTTACTATAAGCGCCTCTTTGCCTGCCTTGCCATGGACACCATGACCGAGAACGACTATCTGATCGCCTGGGGCCTTTACGCCTTTGCCGCTGTAGGCTGCCTGTTGGTATGGATGCGCCTGACCACCTGGATGTGGCGCTGGCTGCGCGAACCGCTGCGTGTGTTGATGGCGGTGTTGCTGTTCAGCCCGACCATCATTGATCCGGTGAAGGAAAAGGTTGCTCCGGCCATCGCCATTACCGCGCTGGATCTGGCCTTCAAGGTCGGCAACAACGCCTGGCGCGCGATCTCCGATCTGTTCATGTACGGCATGATCGCTTTCGGCATCTACCTGATCTTCGTGTTGATCCGTTTCCCGATCGAGCGTGCTTCCAGAGCGCGTCGCGAGCAGGCTGAAGCCGCCAAGGCTGCGGCCCGCGCCGATGACCGCGCCGATGATCAGCCGTTCGGCGGCGCCGGTGATGACCGTTTCGGTCGCCCGCCAGTGCCGATCAATCCGCAGCGCATGCGGGTCGAGCCGCGTCTGTAATCCGAGAGTCCGCACATGTGTGAATTACTGGGCATGAGTGCCAACGTGCCGACCGATATCGTGTTCAGCTTCACCGGCCTGATGCAGCGCGGCGGCCGCACCGGCCCGCACCGCGACGGTTGGGGCATCGCTTTCTATGAAGGCCGTGGCCTGCGGCTGTTTCAGGATCCGGCGGCGAGTTGCGAATCGGAAGTCGCCAACCTGGTACAGCGTTATCCGATCAAGAGCGAAGTGGTCATCGGCCACATCCGCCAGGCCAACGTCGGCAAAGTCTGCCTGTCCAATACTCACCCGTTCGTCCGTGAACTGTGGGGGCGTAACTGGTGCTTCGCGCACAACGGCCAACTCGCCGATTTCACCCCGATCAAAAGTTTCTACCGTCCGGTCGGCGATACCGACAGCGAGGCGGCGTTTTGCGATTTGCTCAACCGTGTGCGTGCAGCATTCCCGGAACCGGTCGATATAGAAGTGCTGCTGCCGGATCTGGTCGCCGCGTGCGCCGAATACCGCAGCAAAGGCGTGTTCAATTGCCTGCTCAGCGATGGCGACTGGCTGTTCTGCTATTGCTCGACCAAACTGGCGCAGATCACCCGGCGCGCACCGTTCGGCCCGGCGCGGCTCAAGGATGTCGATGTGATCGTCGATTTCCAGGCGGAAACCACGCCCAACGACGTGGTCACGGTGATCGCCACCGAACCGCTGACCGAAAACGAAACCTGGACCCGCTACGAACCGGGCCAATGGAGCCTGTGGCGACGCGGCGAATGCGTCAGCCAGGGCAAGACCGAATAAGGATTGCACCCCATGTTGCTCAGTTATCTACGGCTGGTGTTGTTTGCGGCGGGCCTGTTGATCGGTGTCCAGGTGCCGGGGTTCATCAACGATTACGCGAAACGCGTCGAGGCGCATCTGATCGAGGCGCAGACTGGTCTGCGCGGCTTTCAGGGCACTGCCGAGCAGTTTTTCAAGGGCGACTTGCAGGCGCTGGTCGCGCATTACCGCGTCAGCGAAGATCCGGTGTTTCGCAGCGATGCCGACAGCCTGAGCACCTTGCTCAATCGTCAGCTGGCGCTGGACAAGCAATACCAGGCGATGCAGGGTCCGTGGTACATCCGCTTCCTGCAAGTGGTGCTGGCCGCTGATCCAGACATCCGCAAGGAAACCTGGAACGGCTACAGCTACCAGATTCTGCTGACGCCAGAGGCGATGATCTGGGGCATGAGCGGGGCGCTGCTGCTGTCGTTCGGGATTGAATGCCTGTTCCGTCTGATCGACTGGGTAGTGCTCGGCGGCAAGCGTTTGCGCCAGAGCCGGCCGATCGAAGACCGCGACGTGCGCGGCCTCTGATAAGGCTTGCACATTCCCCTGTGGCGAGGGAGCTTGCTCCCGCTGGGCTGCGAAGCAGACCTGAATCCAGTCACCCTGCTGATCCTGAATAAATGCGTTCAGTGGTTTTACGACTGCTGCGCAGCCGAGCGGGAGCAAGCTCCCTCGCCACGAGGTGTCAGTCAGTGAGAGTGATGTAGTCCTTGCCCACTTTGTGCGCATACCCGGCCAGCACCTGCTGACACAACGTCACAATCTCCTCGACCCACTCAACCCCCACTCGCCACGACACCACCACCTGCAGGTTCGGTGGTCGCTGGTCGACATCGAGCAACGTCAGTTCGCCCCTCGCCAGCTCTTCGGCCACCAGCACTGGCGGTAACACGCCAATGCCAAAACCATCGCGCAGCAACCGCGTAATCGCCGATACCGAATTCACACAATTCAATCGTGGCGCCAGCACGCCGTTAGCCTGCATCAACGCCAGAATATCCTGATGCGGTCGGGAGTTTTTCGAATAGGTAATGATCCGTTCCTGCGCCAGTTCGGCCAGATCGGCGTACTCACGGTTGTAGATCGAATTGCTGGCGACAATCCAGCCCAGCGGATGGCTGGCCAGCTCCAGGCTGCGCACGCTTTCATGACGGACCAGATCGGTTTGCAGGATCAGATCGAGAAAGCCTTTTTGCAGTTGATCGCAAAGATTCAGCGAAGTATCCGCCACCAGCTCGATCTCCACTCGCGGGTAGAGATCGGTCATCTGCGCCACCAACGGGCTCAGCCACGTGTGGATCACCGTGTCCATCACGCCGATGCGCACTCGGCCGACCTTGCTCGAACGGGTTTCGATCGACTGCTTCAGCGCACTCATGGTGTCGAGCATCTGCTCGGCATAGTCCAGCACTTTCAAGCCTTCGGGCGTCAGGCTGACCCCGCGAGAATCACGCAGAAACAGTTTCACGCCCAGCTCACCTTCAAGCACCGCGATGCGGCTGGAAATCGACGCCTGGGTGGTGAACAGCTTGTCGGCGGTCAGGCGAAAACTCTTCAGCCGGGCGACCCAGACAAAGGTCTCAAGAAACTTCAGGTTCATGGCAAAGGCTCGGGTGACAAATTTTTCTTATGCCTAAGGCGGGTTTTTATTCGTTGGACGCAGCAGGGCGGCGCGCCCAAAAATCGGCGCATCCGGTTCCCACGATAGGCGTCGCGGGATCTGCGAACAAGACCAATAAAAACCTGCGGAGATTTGCCATGAGTGCTCCCGACACCATTGATTTACCCAAGGCATCGGCGCGTCCGGGACCGTTCGACTGGTATCGTAATATCAATCAGCAGGAGCGCCGCACCTTCTGGAGCTGCAAGATCGGTTACGGTCTGGACGGCATGGACACGCAGATGCTCAGCTTCGTAGTGCCAACGCTGATTGCGATGTGGGGCATCACCACCGGTGAAGCCGGGCTGATTCACACCAGCACCTTGATCGCCTCGGCCATTGGCGGCTGGGTTGCCGGCATTCTCTCCGACCGCATCGGTCGCGTGCGCACCCTGCAACTGACCGTGTTGTGGTTTGCATTCTTCACCTTCCTCTGCGGCTTCGCCCAGAACTACGAACAACTGTTGATCGCCCGCACCCTGATGGGCTTCGGTTTCGGCGGCGAATGGACCGCCGGCGCGGTGCTGATCGGCGAAGTCATTCGCGCCAAGGATCGCGGCAAGGCGGTGGGCATGGTGCAATCCGGCTGGGCGCTGGGCTGGGGCCTCACGGCGATTCTGTATGCGCTGCTGTTCTCGCTGTTGCCACCGGAAGACGCCTGGCGCGCGCTGTTCATCCTTGGCATCGTTCCGGCGATTTTCGTGATTTTCGTGCGGCGGCTGGTGAAAGACCCGGAGATTTACCGCGAAGCCAAGGCTGCGCAAACACCTGAGAATCCGGCGAAGTTCTACGAGATTTTTGCTCCCGGTATGCTCTTCACCACATTCCGCGCCTCACTGCTGACCACTGGTGCACTTGGCGGTTACTACGCAATCACTTCATGGCTGCCGACCTTCCTGAAGAACGAACGCGGCCTGAGCGTGCTCGGCACCGGTGGCTATCTGGCAATGGTGATTGTCGGTTCTTACGTCGGGTATGTGATCAGCGCCTATCTGACCGATCTGCTGGGGCGCAAAAAGAATTTCATCCTGTTTGCAGTCGGCTCGTTCACCATCGTTCTGCTGTACACGCAAATGCCGGTCAGCAACGCTGTGATGTTGTGGCTGGGCTTTCCATTGGGTTTCTTTGCTTCAGGGATTTTCAGCGGCATGGGCGCGTTCCTCACCGAGCTGTTTCCAACACGGATTCGCGGTTCCGGACAAGGCTTCTGCTACAACATCGGCCGCGCGCTGGCGGCATTGTTCCCGCTGCTGATCGGTCTGCTCAGCCAGAAAGTGCCATTGAGCATGGGCATTGGTGCGTTCGCGGCGGTGTCTTACGGCGTAGTGATTCTCGCGGCCTTGAGCCTGCCGGAGACTCGCGGCAAGCAACTCGATGCACAGTAACTGCTAACCTGCGAGGCACTGCCCGGCGGGCAATGTCCTACGGATAGAAAGACAAAAAGCTACAGGAGTGTTTACCGTGAGCCGCCTGTTATTGAATTGCGACATTGGCGAGAGTTTCGGCAACTGGACCATGGGTCTGGATGCCGAGGTCATGCCCTTCATCGATTGCGCCAACGTTGCCTGCGGTTTCCATGCCGGCGACCCGAGCATCATGCGCAACACTGTCAGCCTGGCCCTGAGTCATGGCGTACAGATCGGTGCGCATCCGGCCTATCAGGATCTGGTTGGCTTCGGCCGCCGTTCGATGGCGTACTCCGCGCAGGAACTGCAAGACATCCTGCATTACCAGATCGGCGCCCTCGACGGCATTTGCCGCGCTCAGGGCGGGCGAGTCAGTTACGTCAAACCCCACGGCGCGATGTACAACGACATGATGGCCAACCCGGCGCAGTTGCGCGCAGTGATTCAGGCTGTGGCGGCTTACGACCGCAGTCTGCCGCTGATGCTGATGGCCACTCGCGACAATTGCGCTGCACAGCAGATCGGCGATGAATACGGCCTCACCCTGTGGTTCGAAGCCTTTGCTGACCGCGCCTATGACAGCGCCGGCAAACTGGTTTCACGGCAACTGCCGGGCGCGGTGCATCACGATCCCGAGATCATCATCGAACAAGCGCTGACGATTGCCCGTGGTGACAACCTCACCGCCAATGACGGCAGCGCCTTGCGTTTGCAAGCCAACACCCTTTGCGTACACGGCGACAACGCCAGTTCTGTCGCCGCCGTGCAACGCATTCGCGAGGCCCTGAATCAGCAGGATGCGCAATGAACCCAAGGATTGAAGTGGTGGCACTGGATTGCCTGATGCTGCGTCTGTTCGATGAAATCGCCGAGGCCAACATGCCGTGGATGCTCGCGGCCAGCGAGCGGTTGCGTAAGGCCTTCGGCACACAGTTGATTGATCTGGTGCCGTCCTATACGACGTTGATGGTGCATTACAACCTGACTTCGTTAAGTCCCAATCAGGCACGGGAATTGATCGCGCACGCGCTGGTCGACCTGTCGCCGAATGCGCGAACCGGCGGCCAGTGCCATGTGCTGCCGGTCTGGTATGACCTGAGTGTCGGGCCGGAATTGAGCTTGCTCGCCGAGCGTAGCGGGCTGGCGGTGGAGGAGGTGATTCGCCGTCACAGCGCCAGGGAATATCAGGTGTTCGCCCTTGGCTTTGCGCCGGGTTTCGCCTTCATGGGATTGGTCGAAGAGATTCTGGCTACGCCACGGCTGAGCACCCCGCGCAAAAAAGTCGCGGCCGGCAGCGTCGGTATCGCCGAACGCCAGACCGCCGCCTATCCCGTGGTCTCTCCCGGCGGCTGGAACCTGATTGGTCGCACTCCGGCAAAACTGTTTGACCGTAACCGCGATGGCTACAGCTTGATGCAACCCGGCGACACCGTGCGTTTCGAAGCGGTGAGCCATGCCGAATTTATCCGTTTGGGCGGCGATGACACGCCTCTGGAGGCGCAGGCATGAGCCGACTGAAGATTGAAGCGAGCACGCCGCTGTGCCTGTTGCAGGACGCCGGACGCTTTGGTGTGCGGCATCTGGGCGTGACCCAGGGCGGCGCAGCGGACTGGTGTTCGATGAGTTGGGCCAACTGGCTGTTGGGCAATGGGCTGGACGTGCCGGTGATCGAAATTACCCTTGGCGGGTTTGCCGTGGTGGCTGAGCAGGACTGCTTGCTGGCATTGGCCGGGGCCGATCTCGGCGCGCAGATCGACGGTCAGCCACTGGCGCCGTGGCGCAGTTTCAAACTGCGCCAAGGGCAGAAGTTGCAGTTCACCCAGCCGCTGCTTGGCGCCCGTGCTTATCTCGCGGCGCCCGGTGGATTCGAAGCGCCCAAGGTATTGGGCAGCAGTGCCACGGTGCTGCGCGAAGAACTCGGCGGTCTGGATGGCATGGGCCTGCCGTTGGCCAAAGGCGCGACGCTGAGTTATCAGGGGCACGCTTTGCTGGTTCGTGAGGTGCCGAGGGAACATCGTCCGGACCTGCGGCTGAGCACGCCGCTGGATTTGGTGCTCGGTGCACAGATCGGCCAGTTCAGCGGACAGAGCCTGTTTGATGTGTTCAACAGTGCCTGGACGCTGGACAGTCGCGCTGATCGCATGGGCATTCGCTTGCTCGGCAAGGCATTGCAGTATCACGGCCAGCCGATGATTTCCGAGGGTATTCCATTGGGCGCCGTGCAGGTGCCGCCGGATGGGCAGCCGATTGTGCTGCTCAATGATCGGCAGACCATTGGCGGTTATCCGCGATTGGGGGCGTTGACGCCGTTGGCTCTGGCGCGGCTCGCGCAGTGTCTGCCGGGGGCGAAGATCAGCTTGCGGCCGGTGGTGCAGGAGGTCGCGCACCGGGAGCATGTCGAGTATTTGCAGCGCTTTTCTGAGTAGCTAAAAGCTTCGCGAGCAGGCTCGCTCCCACAGGTGAAATGCATTCCAATGTGGGAGCGAGCCTGCTCGCGAAGAGGTCATCACTGACTACGGAGATTATTTGGAAAGAAACCGCATCCCTTCCTCAAGCCCACGAAGGGTCAGCGGATACATCTGATCCTCGATGAGATCCCGCACGATATTGGTCGACGAGGTATAGCCCCACGTATCTTTCGGATACGGATTGATCCAGATGAGCTTCTTGTACTTCTCCATGAAGCGCTGCATCCACAGGTAGCCCGGCTCTTCGTTCCAGTGCTCGACGCTGCCGCCGGCCTGGGTGATTTCATAAGGCGCCATGGCCGCGTCGCCAATGAAGATCACTTTGTAGTCGGCACCGTACTTGTGCAACAGATCCTGAGTGGAGAAACGCTCGGAAGTGCGGCGCATGTTGTTCTTCCACACCGATTCATAAATGAAGTTGTGGAAGTAGAAGTACTCCAGGTGCTTGAACTCGGTCTTGCAGGCCGAGAACAGCTCCTCGCAGATCTTCACATGCGCGTCCATCGAGCCGCCGATGTCGAACAGCAACAACAGCTTCACGGTGTTGCGGCGTTCCGGGCGCATCTGGATGTTCAGCAGACCGGCGTCGCGGGCGGTGTGGTCGATGGTGCCATCGATGTCCAACTCTTCTGCCGCGCCTTGGCGAGCGAATTTACGCAGACGGCGCAGCGCCACCTTGATGTTGCGCGTGCCCAGTTCCACCGAGTCGTCGAGGTTCTTGTACTCGCGCTGATCCCAGACTTTGACCGCTTTGCCCTGACGCTTGCCGGCATCGCCAACCCGAATGCCTTCCGGGTTGAATCCGCCGGAACCGAATGGGCTGGTGCCGCCGGTGCCGATCCACTTGTTGCCGCCGGCGTGACGTTCCTTCTGTTCTTCCAGGCGCTTCTTGAACTCTTCGATCAGCTTGTCCAGCCCGCCGAGGGACTGGATCTGTGCGCGCTCTTCGTCAGTCAGCGAACGCTCGAATTCCTTGCGCAACCAGTCTTCGGGAATCAGCGCCTGCAAGTGATCGTCGAGTTTTTCCAGACCATTGAAGTAGGCGCCGAACGCGCGGTCGAACTTGTCGAAATGCCGTTCGTCCTTCACCAGAATCGCCCGCGACAAGTAATAGAACTCGTCCATGTCGGCGAAGGTCACGCGCTGTTTCAGCGCGTTGATCAGGTCAAGCAGTTCGCGCACCGAAACCGGCACCTTGGCTGCACGCATTTCGTTGAACAGGTTGAGCAACATGGCATCAGCCTCTTAGCGGGTGCCGCGACGGCTCATGAACGCCAGGCGCTCAAGCAGTTGCACGTCCTGTTCGTTCTTCACCAGAGCCCCGGCCAGCGGGGGAATCGCTTTGGTCGGATCGCGTTCGCGCAGCACCGCTTCGCCGATGTTGTCGGCCATCAGCAGTTTCAGCCAGTCGACCAGCTCGGAAGTCGAAGGCTTCTTCTTCAGGCCCGGCACCTTGCGTACGTCGAAGAACACGTCCAGCGCTTCGCTGACCAGATCCTTCTTGATGTCCGGGTAATGCACGTCGACGATTTTCTGCAGGGTCGGACGATCCGGGAAAGCGATGTAGTGGAAGAAGCAGCGGCGCAGGAACGCGTCCGGCAGCTCTTTCTCGTTGTTGGAGGTAATAATGATGATCGGGCGCTTCTTGGCCTTGATGGTCTCGTCGATCTCGTAAACGTAGAACTCCATCTTGTCGAGTTCTTGCAGCAAGTCATTCGGGAACTCGATGTCGGCCTTGTCGATTTCGTCGATCAGCAGAATGACCCGCTCTTCGGACTCGAAAGCCTCCCAGAGCTTGCCCTTCTTCAGGTAATTGCGCACATCGTGGACTTTCTCATTGCCCAGTTGCGAGTCGCGCAGACGGCTGACCGCGTCGTACTCGTACAGGCCCTGATGCGCCTTGGTGGTGGACTTGATGTGCCAGGTGATCAACTTGGCACCGAACGATTCGGCCAGTTGCTCGGCGAGCATGGTCTTGCCGGTGCCCGGCTCGCCCTTGACCAGCAGCGGCCGCTCCAGGGTGATGGCGGCGTTGACCGCCAGCTTCAGGTCATCGGTGGCGACATAGGCCTGGGTGCCTTCGAACTTCATCTGCTAATCCTCGAACGGTAACGCCGACCTGAACGGGCAGGGCGGGGGCGAAATAATCGGATGCCCGACTATAACGCGCACGCTGGTCGACTGTGAACGCAGACGGCTTATTCAGTCTCTGAATGGGGCGTCACATGTTGACTCAGTCTCGGCGGTTGGCCAGTACTTTTACTTCGTCGATTCGGCGATAACGTCTGGGCGCACCGTATTATCCGCGACAAGAGGGCTTTCTGTGGCGAGGGAGCTTGCTCCCGCTGGGCTGCGAAGCAGACCCGTCGCGTCCACTCCAAGGTTCTAATATATGTCACCCATGAAACGCCCCCGCTTGTCAGCGGTCACTGCACATTCAGGTTTCCTGCTGGCACTGACCTTTATCAATGGCCAACAAGTGAAAGTCGATCTGAATCGGGATATCCATATTTATCCAGGGCTAAATCCATTACTCGATCCGAAAGTCTTTGCGACTGCTTGTCTGGCCGATGATGGCTGGTCAGTTGAATGGCTGGCCCCGGATATTCAAATCGGTGCAGACACTCTTTACCTGGATGCATTTTCACCTTCAAACCCTAACCCGCATCCGGTTTAGGCCGTTCATATCGCGCATTGAAGGCCTGAATAAAGCCATTACGCAAAATCTGCAAAAAAGCTTCGAACGCGCTGATATTTTGCTGATGCACATTCCCACTGAGTTCGACCTTGGTGGCGAACTGGTTTTTCGCCTGATTCTTCAGCACGGTTTCCGTGCCGCCCACCAGTGCTTCCCAGACTGAGCGGAAGATGCTCTTGTTCTTGTTTTCCACGTCCTGCTGCCAGTTGAACACTTCGACGTCGCGCAGCAGTGGTTTGATGTAACCGCTGACCTGGGCTTTTTTCGCCTGGGCCTCGATGACTACGTCGCCATGGCCGGCGTTGAAGTCGAACTTGCCGTAGGCCGAAGCGAAGTCGTTCATGCTTTTGAGTTCGATGTCACGAGCACGCAAGCGGAACTGGAAATCTTCGAAGTTGCTCAACGGATCGAAGGTGGCAGTGGTTTCCAGCGGTGCATGGCCCAGCAGCAGGGCCTTGCCTTCGAAGCGCGCGTCACGCTTCCCCTGTTTGTCGACCACATTGGTCAGGTTGTAAATGCTCGCCTCGACGTTGGTTGCATTCATGTTCACCGGTGGCTGGGAGTTGAAGTTGCGGAAGCTGATTTTGCCATCGCTGATCTGCACTTCGTCGAGTGTGATCGGCAGCAGTTTGCCCAGTTGCGCCCGCCAGTCGGTGCCTTTACCCGTCTGCGAGTTTTGCTTGTTGGCGCCGCCATCGACGAAGTTCACCTGAGGCTGGACGAACTTCACCTGCGCCACCACTGCGTGGTCGTACCACAGTGAATGCCAACTGACGGCGAGATCAATCAATGGTGCGTCGACGAACGGTACCGGAACCTTGCCGTCGGTTTTGACGATTTTCAAGCCATTGATCCTGTACGCGCCGCGCCACAGCGCCAGGTCGACGTCGGTGATCTGGCCACGGTAGTCGCCCATGTTCGCCAACTTGTCGTTGAGGTAATCGCGCACCACATAAGGCAGGGCGATGTGCAGGGCAATCAGCAACACGACGATGACGGCGACAATCCCTAATGGCCAGCTGTAGCGACGCTTCATGACGGCAATTCCCGAACGATGTAAACGATTGACTGCCCATGGCCGCAGACGTTCGACCCGACTGGACTGCAATGGTCAACAGGCATACCTTGGGCGCTGAATTCAACGCTGCATAAGGACCCAGCCATGAGCCGTATTTTTGCTGACAACGCCCATTCCATCGGTAATACGCCGCTGGTGCAGATCAACCGCATCGCGCCACGTGGCGTGACCATCCTGGCCAAGATCGAGGGGCGCAACCCCGGTTATTCGGTGAAATGCCGGATCGGCGCCAACATGATCTGGGACGCCGAAAGCAGCGGCAAACTCAAGCCGGGCATGACCATCGTCGAGCCAACGTCGGGCAACACCGGCATCGGTCTGGCTTTCGTCGCCGCCGCCCGTGGTTACAAACTGATGTTGACCATGCCGGCCTCGATGAGCATCGAGCGCCGCAAAGTCCTCAAGGCATTGGGTGCCGAACTGGTGCTGACCGAGCCGACCAAAGGCATGAAAGGCGCCATCGAGAAAGCTGCCGAAATTGTCGCCAGCGACGCGGACAAGTACTTCATGCCGGCGCAGTTCGACAATCCGGCCAACCCGGCCATCCACGAAAAAACCACCGGCCCGGAAATCTGGAACGACACCGATGGCGCAGTCGATGTGCTGGTGGCTGGCGTCGGCACTGGCGGAACGATTACCGGTGTTTCGCGGTATATAAAGAATACCCAGGGCAAACCGATTCTCTCGGTGGCGGTTGAGCCGGTGTTGTCGCCGGTGATCACACAGACGCTGGCGGGGGAAGAGGCGAAACCTCTGGCACCACACAAGATTCAAGGCATCGGCGCCGGTTTCGTACCGAAGAATCTGGACCTGACCATGGTCGACCGGGTCGAGCAGGTTACCGACGAAGAGTCGAAGGCGATGGCCCTGCGTCTGATGCAGGAAGAAGGGATCTTGTGCGGCATTTCCTGCGGTGCAGCGATGGCGGTTGCCGTGCGCCTGGCAGAAACCCCGGAAATGCAGGGCAAGACCATTGTCGTGATCCTGCCGGACTCCGGAGAGCGTTATCTGTCGAGCATGTTGTTCAGCGACCTGTTCACCGAACAGGAAAACCAGCAGTAATCGGGTAAATCAAAGGGTCGCAGTGTAGGAGCTGCCGTAGGCTGCGATCTTTTGATCTTTGACTCAGGTCAGCCCCCGTTCAGGACCCTTATGTTAATAAATGCTTTATTGCGCAATCCTTAACACTGAATATTAGGTTGAACGGGTTTTTCCCCGGGCCGGTAGTGTTTATCATGGCCGGCTGCCATGCCGGGTAAAGGGCATTGCGCAGTGTTGTCTTTATTCAAGGAGTCGTTGATGACCTTTTCGTTAGCCGCCAAGGTGTTGGTGTTGCTGCTGTTTGTGGGCAGCATCCTTTACGTGCATTTGCGCGGCAAGGCGCGCCTGCCGGTGCTGCGCCAGTTCGTCAACCATTCGGCGCTGTTCGCGCCGTACAATGCCCTGATGTACCTGTTCTCCGGCGTGCCGTCCAAACCCTATCTGGACCGCAGCAAGTTCCCTGAACTGGATGTGCTGCGCGATAACTGGGAAACCATTCGCGACGAAGCCATGCACCTGTTCGACGAGGGCTATATTCGCGCGGCGGAAAAGAACAACGACGCCGGTTTTGGCTCGTTCTTCAAGAAGGGTTGGAAGCGTTTCTACCTCAAGTGGTATGACAAACCGTTACCATCGGCAGAAGCCCTGTGCCCGAAAACCGTAGCGCTGGTCAGTGCGATTCCCAACGTCAAAGGAGCCATGTTTGCGCTGTTGCCGGGCGGTAGCCACCTCAACCCGCATCGCGATCCGTTTGCCGGTTCCCTGCGTTATCACCTCGGTCTGTCGACACCAAACTCCGACGATTGCCGCATCTTCGTCGATGGCCAGGTTTACGCCTGGCGCGATGGCGAGGATGTGATGTTCGACGAGACCTATGTGCATTGGGTCAAGAACGAAACCGACAAGACCCGCGTCATCCTGTTCTGCGACATCGAGCGACCGCTGAGCAACCGCGTCATGACCCGCATCAACCGCTTCATCAGTGGCTGGCTCGGCCGCGCAACCGCACCGCAGAACCTCGACGACGAACGTGTCGGCGGAATCAACCAGGCCTACGCCTGGAGCAAGAACTTCAGTGACAAGTTCAGCGGCGTGGTCAAACAGTGGAAGCGCCGTAACCCGAAGGCCTACCGTGTTCTGCGGCCGGTGCTGGCAGTGGTGGTGTTGACGTTGTTGGGGTATTGGCTGTTTGGTTGAGGCTGGATGTTGTAATAAAAAACCGCTCCTTGTGAGCGGTTTTTATTGACTGCGAATCAGCGCCGTCCAGCGAGAACGTTGGGTTCATCCACGTCAATACCATCGACAAGAACTTGCAGAAATCGTCGCTGGTTGGTGGATAACACGAAATCACCCAGCTTTTCATCGGCTTTGCGTGGTCCCTTCTTTGAGGGTGCTTTTTTAACATCTTTACGCATTTTTTTGCCCTCGCTGATCATTAATTGAACAGTTTTCACAATACTTTACCCTCCACTGCGAGCACAAGGCGGCCATCCAAATCAAATGTGAAGCCGAGCTGCCTATATTTCGGAATGGCTCCTTGCATGGGCTCCTGAACTTCAATCAATCTGCTGCCAATAATTTGGGCAAATTCGTCAATGGCCAACATCGCCAACGCCGCGATACGGTTTTTAAGTGGATGCGCTTCCCCTGGCCTTCCCTCAAGCCGCACGATTCGAATTCGCTGACGGCTATTGTTTGGAATGACAAAACACAGCCCGCAAAGCTCTTGTTCAAACCAGATCGCGACATCCAGAGACAAGGGTTCTCGGGTCTTCCAGGTGGCGACCTCTCCCCAGGAAAAATGCGGATTATCCCAAAGCTCAAAAGCACTTATTGCCTGAGTATCGATGGGTTCGAAGCGTATTTTCGAAAAGTCTGCTCCCTCATGAAAAAGCATTCTCTTGGTGGTGATACTAGCCGCCTTTCTCGCCTCTGACCGATACAACTGATACCGCAAATACGTCCGTTCTCTTGGCATATGATTTCGAGCATTCCATGTCTCCCCATCGATAGGTGTAGCCGTTGCTCACCAGCCTATTAAGCTCCGACTCAGCTGTCGCTACAGGCCCTTTGCCCAAATCATTGCAATCCATGTCCCACGCTGGTTATAGTCGGCGCTCGTGAGTCGCACGACTCACCTCCTAAGCCTTCAAGAAGATCTGCCCAAATGCCTGCATTCCTCATCAACGCGGTAGTCGATTCAGCGGTCAGCGCTGACGTCGTGCCGTGCGGGAATCAGCAGCCAAAGCAGATCAGTCACTACCCCCCACCTGTCAGTAGCACGCCGGTGTGCGCAGTCGTATCACCGCCGGGCGTTGGCGTTTCGGGCTGATCGGCAGTTTCTGCTGAACCCTGTGCCCGCCTGAAAAACCTACTGAATTTCAGCTTCGGCTGAGTTGGCTTTGTGCCTGACTACAGGTGGTATCCATGTTGGTCCTTTCGAAAAAAACCGCGCTCGCGGCGGCGTCCACGAGCCTGTTCGTTCTGCTGTGGAGCAGCGGGGCGATCTTCTCCAAATGGGGCCTGGCGCACGCGTCGCCCTTTGCCTTTCTGCTGATCCGTTTTGTCATTGCCCTGTGCGGGCTGCTGCTGCTGGCGCCGTTGCTCAAGTTGAAACTGCCAAAGGGCGGCAAACCGATGCTGTTTGCGATCGCCACGGGTGTGGTGTTGTTGGGCGCTTATCAGATTTTTTATCTGCTCGCGCTCAACACCAAAGTCACCCCAGGAGTGATGGCGACCATCATGGGCGTGCAGCCGATTCTCACGGTGGTATTGATGGAGCGGCAGCGCTCGGCGAGCCGGATATTTGGTCTGGCGCTGGGGTTGGCCGGGCTGATCATGGTGGTCTACCAAGGCATCGGTCTGGCCGGGATGTCCTGGGCGGGGATGCTGTTTGGCTTGCTGGCGCTGGCGAGCATGACGCTGGGCTCGATCATGCAGAAACGCATCACCGACAATCCCCTCGGAACGTTGCCGGTGCAGTATCTGGCGGGTCTGTTGCTCTGCGGGATCTTCGTGCCGTTCCAGCCGTTTCACTTCGAACACAGCGTCGGCTTCATCGTGCCGGTGTTGTGGATGGGGCTGGTGGTGTCGGTGCTGGCGACGCTGTTGCTGTATCGCCTGATCGCACGGGGAAATCTGGTGAATGTCACCAGTCTGTTCTATCTGGTGCCGGCGGTGACGGCGGTGATGGACTATCTGATTTTCGGCAATCGCCTGGCCGCGTTGAGCGTGCTCGGGATGCTGTTGATCATTGTCGGTCTGGCGTTCGTTTTCCGTAAAACCGGCTGACCTACAGACTGATGGCGGCTGTTCGGCCGCCATCGCGAGCAGGCTCGCTCCCACAGGGATCTATGCTGCGACCCAGATCCAATGTGGGAGCGAGCCTGCTCGCGAATATGGATTGATCAGCACCGCAAAATCATTGGGCTGTCGCTGCAGAAGGCTTCACCACCGCCGGTTTCAACACCAGCCACAACGCCAGCGCAATCAACACGCCGCCATACAGATGCGCCATCGACAGCGGCTCATCCAGCAACAACGCCCCCCACAACACGCCGAATGCCGGGATCATGAAGGTCACGGTCATCGACTTCACCGGGCCGATGGAGCTGAGCAGGCGGAAGTAAATGATGTAGGCAAACGCGGTGCAGCCCAACCCCAGGCCCAGCAGCGACAGCCAGACATTCCAGCCGCCCCAGCTTGCCGGTGGCGCAGTGATCACGCTGTAGATGAATAACGGCAGGAGAAACAGCGAAGCACCGAGCATGCTGCCGACCGCCGAGAGTCGACTGTCGAGCCCACCACTTTGATCCAGCCAGCGCCGGGTGAGGAAACCGGCGAAGCCATAGCATGTGGTGGCGAGCAGGCAGGCGAGGGCGCCCATCAACAACTCCAGATCGAAAGCCACCGGGCCTGCGCGCGTGAGTACGCCGACACCGAACAAGCCGAGGAACACGCCGGTCAATTTCGCGACGGTGAGTTTTTCACTGAAGAACAAGCCGCCAATCAACACGCCCATCAGCGGCGTAGTGGCATTGAAAATCGCCGAGTAACCCGCCGGCAGCACCTGGGCCGCCACCGAATACAGCGTCGCCGGGATCCCCGAGTTGATCACCCCGAGCAACATCACGGTTTTCAGTTTGCCTTTGAAATCCCAACTGATGCGCATCAGTCCGAGGATCACCAGCAGGCCGACGGCAGCGATCGACACGCGAAAAAACGCCGTCGGAATCGTGCCGATCACCGGCGCAATAATGCGCATGAACAGAAAACTCGCGCCCCAGATGGCCGCCAGCGACAACATACGGAAAATATCGACTGGGCTCACGACGAGTCTCCTTCCTAGATCGGGACGAGAGTGTTGCCGAGCGCCCTGACGATGGCAACCGCTAATCAGGCATTTAACTTTCCGCTTAAATCACAAACCGCGTGACCAACCCGTTCAGGTCGACTGCCAGACGCGATAGTTCCTGGCTCGCGGCAGACGTCTGCGTGGCGCCGGCGGCGGTTTGCGTCGAGAGATCGCGGATGTTCACCAGATTTTCATCGACCTCGCGCGCCACCAGCGCCTGTTGCTCGGCGGCGCTGGCGATGACCAGGTTGCGCTGGTTGATCTGCGAAATCGACGCGGTGATTTTCTCCAGCGCCTGCCCGGCGCTGTTGGCGCGACGCAATGTCTGCCCGGCCTGTTCGGCACTGCTTTGCAGCGCGCTGACCGTCGCGCCGGTGCCGTGCTGGATGCTGGTGATCATCAGCTCGATTTCTTCGGTGGAGTTTTGCGTGCGTTGCGCCAGCGAGCGCACTTCATCGGCGACCACCGCAAACCCGCGCCCGGCTTCACCGGCCCGCGCCGCTTCAATCGCTGCGTTGAGCGCCAGAAGGTTGGTCTGCCCGGCGATGCCGCGAATCACCTCGAGTACTTTGCTGATGTCCTGAGCCTGAGTGGCGAGGCCCTCGGCTTGCTCCGAGGCACCGAGCACTGCGCCGACCAGTTCCTGAATCGAGCTGATGGTTTCACTGACCTGGACATGCCCGTGCTTACTGTCTTCGTTCGAGGCTTGCGACGCTTCGGCGCTGGACACCGCATTGGCCGCGACTTCATCCACCGCCGTGCTCATCTCGGTAACGGCAGTGGCAGCCTGTTCGATCTGATCGTTTTGCTGTTGCAGGCCACGGGTGCTTTGCTCCATCACCGAACTCATTTCCTCGGCAGCGGAAGCCAGTTGCTGCGCCGACTCGCTGATACCGCGAATGGTCGAGCGCAAGTTCATCTGCATCTCGGCCAGGGCGTCGAGCAACTGCGCCGCTTCATCCTTGCCTTCGCTGACGATCTGGCCGCTGAGGTCGCCAGCGGCAATTTTGCGTGCCACGTTCAGGGCCTGATTGATCGGTGTGGTGATGCTGCGAGTCAGCTGCCAGGCCAGCAGCAGCGTCGCCAGCAGTGCGATGACAATGATGCTGCCGACAATCCACAGTGCGCGCTCGTACATGGCCGCCGCAGCGTCGGCGGCGGTGTCGGCACCTTGCTGATTGAGGGTGATCATCTGCTCCAGTGTGACATCGAGCACCGAGCCCTGCGGCGCCAGTTCAGTGTTCAGGAGGGCGAGCGCCTGCTCGGTCTGGCCGGCGTCGGTCTGCTTGATGATCTGATCGAGGATGCTCAGGTATTTGCCCGCGGCTGCACTCAAAGCCTTGAGCAGGGCGTCTTCCTGATCACTGGTAATCAGGGTTTTGTGATCACTGAAGCGCTTGAGCAATTCTTCGCGCTGCGCCTTGATAATACCTTTGCTTTTTTCACGACTCGCCGCTTCGGGGTTGGCGATCAACCGCAGGGATTCGAGGCGGATGCTGGCGATGTTGGCCGCCGCGTCATGAATGCTTTCGATGCTGGGCATCCACGATTCTTCAATCACTGTCGCACTTTCGCGCAGGGTTTTCATTTGACCGAGGCCGAACAGGCCGACCACGACCAGCAGGCCGGCTAACACGGCAAAACTCAAACTGGCGCGCAAACCTATGCGCAGATTCCGGATAGACATCAATGTGCTCCTTGATCTTTGAGGGAGAGGTCGTCCTCGTGGACCGAGGATCTTGTTGTCAGGCGGGTAATGGCGGGCTGTATATCAAAGTGCCATCATTTTGGTAAGACCAATCCGGACACACTCCAGACATGGCATCGCACCTGCTGCCAAGGCGCGAGCTAGAGAGTTCAATGCCGGATTGGATCCGAAAGCCAGAGAATCCGTGGGCTGGCGGCTGGCTGTAGAAAGCGTCTGAAAGGCTGTTTATTGACCGAACGGTCGATTAAAAAAAACTTTGATAAAAAAAGTGTCGCTGTACAGGTCTGCCGTGGATTTGGCAGAAATTGCACTTCACCTGCGCACGGTTCCGTGGCTAAGCTCAGGCACAGATTTCCACATGCACGCAGAGGTCTCATCTATGCCGCAACAATGGCCAGCCACCGATATCGCCCGCATGATCCTCGATGGCTTTGATGATTACCGCGAGCATTTCCGCCGGATCACCGACGGTGCCCGGGAGCGTTTCGAGCAGGCCCGCTGGCAGGAGACACAAACCGCGTCGGCGGCGCGGATCAACCTCTACGAAGAAAAGGTCAGCGAAACCATCGCCCGCCTGCGCGAGTATTTCGCTGACGAAGCGCTGATGAATGTCAGCTGCTGGCCGCTGGTGAAAAGCGCCTACATCAGCGTCATCGACCTGCGCTTCGACGATGAACTGTCTGAGACCTGGTACAACTCGATTTTCTGTGGGCTGTTCAGTCATGACCTGATCAGCGACGGCTGCATGTTCATCCACACCACGCGTCCGAGTCTGCGCCGTGCCCGCGCCGCGCAAACCCGCACCTACAAACCGCAAGGCCAGTTGTCGGGGATGCTCGCGAGCATTTTTGCCGATTACCGTTTCAGCGAGGATTACGCCGATTTGCCGGGCGACCTGCGCCGGCTCGAAGCGCAACTGCGCGAAAACCTGCCGGACTGGGTGTGCAAGGATCCGGAGCTGAGCGTCGAGCTGTTTTCTTCGGTGCTGTACCGCAACAAGGGCGCGTATCTGGTCGGGCGCATCTACACCCGCGACGAGCAATGGCCGCTGGTGATTCCGCTGTTGCACCGCGAGGGCCGCGGAATTCAGATCGATGCGTTGATCACCGACGAAGCCGACGTGTCGATCATCTTCTCGTTCACCCGTTCGTATTTCATGGTCGATGTGCCGGTGCCGGCGGAGTTCATTGGCTTTCTGCGGCGCATTCTGCCGGGCAAGCACATTGCCGAGTTGTACACCTCCATTGGCTTCTACAAGCACGGTAAATCCGAGTTTTATCGCGCGCTGATCAATCATCTGGCCAACACCGACGACCAGTTCATCATGGCTCCGGGCGTGCGCGGCATGGTCATGAGTGTTTTCACACTGCCGGGCTTCAACACGGTGTTCAAGATCATCAAGGACCGTTTTTCGCCGTCGAAAAACGTCGACCGTGCCACGGTGATCGAGAAGTACCGACTGGTGAAAAGTGTCGACCGGGTAGGGCGCATGGCCGATACCCAGGAGTTTGCCGATTTCCGCTTTCCGCTGAGCAAGTTCGATCCGGCGTGCCTTGAGGAATTGCTCGAAGTCGCACCGTCGACGGTCTCGGTGGAGGGCGATACCGTGCTGATCCGCCACTGCTGGACCGAGCGGCGGATGACGCCGCTCAACCTGTACCTGGAGAACGCCAACGAAGCGCAAGTGCGTGAGGCGCTGGAAGACTACGGTTTGGCGATCAAGCAACTGGCGGCGGCGAACATCTTTCCCGGCGACATGCTGCTGAAGAACTTCGGTGTCACTCGCCACGGGCGGGTGGTGTTTTACGACTACGACGAGATCTGTTTTCTGACCGAGGCGAACTTTCGCCATATCCCGGCACCGCGTACCCCGGAGGACGAAATGGCCTCCGAGCCGTGGTATTCGATCGGGCCGCTGGATGTATTTCCCGAGGAGTTTCCGCCGTTCCTGTTCGCCGATTCGGCGCAGCGCAAGTTGTTCGATCAGTTGCATGGCGAGTTGTACAACGCCGATTACTGGAAGGGTTTGCAGGAGGCGATCCGGGCGGGGAAAGTCATCGACGTCTTCCCATACCGCCGCAAGGGCCTCGATAACGAATAACTCCCCCTGAACACATTGTGGCGAGGGGATTTATCCCCGATGGGGTGCGAAGCCCCCCAAAACCATTCAACTCAGACGCCCCAGATCGACTTTGATAGCCAGTCGGCGACTGCTGCGCAGCCGATCGGGGATAAATCCCCTCGCCACAAGAGCACCTCGCAGTCGTGTTCAGTGCCGCAAATCTGCGACAATCCGCCCCCTGCACAAATAGACGACCGAATTGCGTACCCGATGACCGACGAATCGCCCTCCATCGACAAACTGCTGAAAAACCTCGATCACGCCATGCTTGCCGACCGCCACCGGCTGCGGCGGCAGTTGCTTGAGCTGCGCAAGAAACCCGACGAAGCCAAGCTGGCCCAGTGGGTGACGCGCATGCAGGCGTCCTGCGATCAAGTGTTGGCGCGCCGCGCCAGTCTGCCGGTGATTCGTTACGACGACAGCCTGCCGATCGCCGCCAAGCGTGACGAAATCAAGGCTGCGCTGGAAAAGCACCAGGTGCTGATCATTGCCGGTGAGACCGGTTCGGGTAAAACCACGCAGTTGCCGAAGATCTGTCTGGAAATCGGTCGCGGCCAGCATGGCCTGATCGGTCACACCCAGCCACGGCGGATCGCAGCGCGCAGTGTCGCCAGCCGCGTCGCCGAAGAACTTGCCACGCCACTCGGGGCGCTGGTCGGCTATCAAGTACGTTTCGAAGATCAGAGCGATTCCAATACGCTGATCAAATTGATGACCGACGGCATTTTGCTCGCGGAAACCCAGAATGACCGGTATCTGGAACGCTACGACACAATCATCGTCGACGAAGCACACGAACGCAGCCTCAACATCGATTTCCTGCTCGGTTACCTGAAAACCCTGCTGCCGCGCCGTCCGGACCTGAAGGTCATCATCACCTCGGCGACCATCGATCTGGAGCGCTTCTCCAAACATTTCGATGACGCGCCGATTGTCGAGGTGTCCGGCCGCACTTTCCCGGTGGACACCTGGTATCGCCCGCTGACGCTTGAGCAGGACGAAGAGGGCAACCGCGTCGAAGACGACCTGACCGTGGATCAGGCGATCCTCGCCACCCTCGATGAAATCGCCGCTTATGAGCGCAGCGAACGCCGCAGTCCCGGCGATGTGCTGGTGTTCCTGCCCGGCGAGCGCGAGATCCGCGATGCGGCGGACATGCTGCGTAAAGCCCAGCTCAAACACACTGAAATTCTGCCGCTGTATGCACGCCTGTCGCCGGCCGAACAACAGCGGATTTTCCAGTCGCACCCGGGCCGTCGAGTGGTGTTGGCGACCAACGTTGCCGAGACCTCGCTGACCGTGCCGGGCATCCGCTACGTGATCGACAGCGGCACCGCGCGCATCAGCCGTTACAGCTACCGTGCGAAAGTCCAGCGCTTGCCGATCGAGGCGATTTCCCAGGCCAGCGCCAACCAGCGTAAGGGCCGTTGTGGTCGGGTCGAGCCGGGCATCTGCATTCGCTTGTATAGCGAAGAAGATTTCCT
This sequence comes from Pseudomonas sp. NPDC087598, assembly GCF_044743525.1. Classification (NCBI taxonomy): domain Bacteria; kingdom Pseudomonadati; phylum Pseudomonadota; class Gammaproteobacteria; order Pseudomonadales; family Pseudomonadaceae; genus Pseudomonas; species Pseudomonas sp. NPDC087598. The sequence goes on from NZ_JBIUWQ010000034.1 coordinate 49,298, forward strand.
CGGCCGTCCGGAATTTACCGATCCGGAGATTCTGCGCACCAACCTCGCCGCGGTCATTTTGCAGATGCTCCATCTGCGTCTCGGCGAAATCACCGCGTTCCCGTTTATCGAGCCGCCGGATGGAAAGGCGATCAGTGACGGTTTCAACCTGCTGCAAGAACTCTCGGCGGTGGATCGCAACAGTCAACTGACGCCACTGGGCCGGCAACTGGCGCGCCTGCCGGTGGATCCGCGCATGGGCCGCATGTTGCTCGAAGCGGCGAAGCTCGGCAGTCTGCAAGAAGTGCTGATTGTCGCCAGCGCCATGTCGATTCAGGATCCGCGTGAACGTCCGCCGGAGCGCCAGCAAGCCGCCGACCAGGCTCACGCGCAATGGAAGGACACTGATTCCGACTTCGCCGGACTGGTCAATCTGTGGCGCGGTTTTGAAGAGCAACGCCAGGCCCTGACCGCGAGCCCGCTGCGTAACTGGTGCCGCAAGAATTTCCTCAATTACCTGCGTCTGCGCGAGTGGCGTGATTCCCATCGCCAGTTGAGCCTGATCTGCCGCGACATGCAGTTGAGCCTGAATAAAGAACCGGCGGATTACCCGAAATTGCACAAAGCGGTGCTGGTCGGCCTACTCAGCCAGATCGGCCAGAAAACCGAGGACGGCGATTACCTTGGCGCGCGTCAGCGGCGTTTCTGGATTCATCCGTCGTCGGGCATCGGCAAGAAACGCCCGCAATGGCTGATGACCGCCGAACTGGTGGAAACCACCAAGCTGTACGCGCGCATGGTCGCCAAGATCGACGCCGACTGGATCGAGCCGCTGGCCGGTCACCTGATCAAGAAAAACCACTTCGAACCGCACTGGGAGAAGAAGCGCGGCCAGGTCGTGGCGTTTGAGCAGATCACTCTGTTCGGACTGATCGTGGTCGGCCGTCGGCCGGTGCATTACGGCCCGGTCGATCCGGTAGTTTCCCGCGAGTTGTTCATCCGCGAAGGCCTGGTGCGTGGCGAGATCCAGTCGAAAGCCAAGTGCCTGAGCGCCAACCAGCGACTGCTGGAACAGCTCGACGAACTTGAGGCCAAGGCCCGTCGCCGCGACATTCTCGCCGACGAAGAAACCCTCTACGCCTTCTACGATGCGCGGCTGCCGGCAGAGATTCACCAGACGGCGACGTTCGACAGCTGGTATCGCATCAACAGCCAGAAAGATCCGCAATTGCTGATCATGCGCGAAGAAGACGTGCTGGCCCGCGAGGCCAGTGAAGTCACTGCGCGGGATTACCCGGACACCCTGCACATCGGCGATCTGGAACTGGCGCTGACCTATCATTTCGAACCCAATCACCCGCGTGACGGCGTGACCCTGCGCGTGCCGGCGCCGCTGCTGCCGATGCTGCCGCCGGAGCGTCTGGAGTGGCTGGTGCCGGGGCTGATCGAGGCCAAGTGCATCGCGCTGGTGCGTAACTTGCCGAAGGCACTGCGCAAAAACTTCGTGCCGGTGCCGGACTTCATCAAAGCCGCGTTGCAACGCATGACGTTTGCCGACGGTTCATTGCCGCAGGCGTTGGGCCGTGAACTGCTGCGCATGACCGGTGCGCGGGTCAGCGATGAGGCGTGGGCGGAAGCCGAGCAAGGCGTCGAAGGGCATCTGCGGATGAACCTGGAAATCGTCGATGGCCAGGGCAAATTCCTCGGCGAAGGACGTGATCTAGCCGAGTTGACCGCACGTTTTGCCGAAGCCAGTCAGGCGGCGTTGGCGGTGCCGCAGAGCGCGAAAAGTCAGCAGCCGGTGGAAGCCAAGGTCTTTGCGCCAGTGGCGGAAAAGACTCAACAGAAGATCGCCGGGCTGTCGATGACGGTCTATCCGGCGCTGGTGGAAGAGGGCGGCACGGTCAAGGAAGGGCGCTTCTCGACCCCGGCCGAAGCCGAGTTCCAGCATCGTCGTGCGTTGCAGCGTCTGTTGATGCAACAACTGGCCGAGCCGGCCAAGTTCCTGCGTGGCAAGTTGCCGGGGCAGACCGAACTGGGCTTGCTGTACCGCGAGTTGGGCCGGGTCGATGCGCTGGTCGAAGATATTCTGCTGGCCAGCCTCGACAGTTGCATTCTTGAAGGTGAAGACCCGTTGCCGCGAGATGGCGCCGGTTTGGCGGCTCTGGCTGAACGCAAACGCGGCAACTGGACCGAGCATGCCGAGCGCGTGGCACGCCTGACACTGGAAATCCTCAAGCTCTGGCATGGTCTGCAAAAGCGCTTCAAGGGCAAGATCGATCTGGCGCAAGCCGTGGCGTTGAACGACATCAAGCAACAGATCAACAATCTGGTTTATCCGGGGTTTGTCCGGGAAACGCCGATGCAGTGGCTTAAAGAGCTGCCGCGTTATCTGAAAGCAGTCGAGCAGCGTTTCGAAAAGCTCGGTGCGCAGGTGCAGAAGGATCGTGTCTGGAGCGGCGAACTCGCCGGGCTCTGGGCGCAATACCAGGCTCGCGCGGCCAAGCATGCGCAGGAAGGCAAGCGCGATCCGCAGCTTGAGTTGTACCGCTGGTGGATGGAGGAATACCGGGTGTCGCTGTTCGCCCAGCAATTGGGGACGAAAGTGCCGATCTCCGACAAACGCCTGAATAAGCAATGGACCCAGGTCGAACCGTGATCTTGAGGATACGCAACTCCTCTTGTGGGGGCGGCTTTTGTGGCGAGGGGATTTATCCCCGATGGGTGGCGAAGCCGCCCCAAAATCGATCATCTCAGTCCTTCAGTTGAAATGAGTGTGATTGTTTGGCGACTGCTTCGCAGCCGATCGGGGATAAATCCCCTCGCCACACAGGCTCGCTCCCATGTGGAGCGGGTGTTGAAGTTGAGAAAGGGGCCAAAACCTCGGCTTTATGGCAAACTTCGCGACCATAAATGCCGGTTTCGCGACCCAGAGCCTTTGGCGCGGTCACGAAGCGGAATAAAGCGATGCCAGGTTTGCGTCCCCCTGATGGGAATAGACCCTTTGTGTGTTGGTACGACGGTTCCAGCACTTTCTGCCTGAACAGATTAGAGAAACGACCATGCATAACGTCGTCATCAGCGGCACCGGCCTGTACACCCCGGCCAACAGCATCTCCAACGAAGAGCTGGTGCAGTCTTTCAATACCTACGTCGCGCAGTTCAACGCGGACAACGCCGACGCCATCGCCAGCGGCGAAATCCAGGCCCTGACTGAATCCAGCGCCGCTTTCATCGAAAAAGCCTCAGGCATCAAGAGCCGCTTTGTCATGGACAAGGACGGCATTCTTGATCCGCAGCGTATGGCCCCGCGTCTGCCGGAGCGCTCCAACGACGAATGGTCGGTACTCTGCCAGATGGCCATCGGCGCTGCCGAACAAGCCTTGCAGCGCGCCGGCAAAACCGCCGCTGACATCGACGGCGTGATCGTCGCCTGCTCCAACCTGCAACGTGCCTACCCGGCCATTGCCATCGAAGTCCAGGAAGCGTTGGGCATTCAAGGCTTCGGTTTCGACATGAACGTGGCCTGCTCGTCGGCCACTTTCGGTATCCAGCAAGCCGCCAACACGGTGCAATTGGGCCAGGCCCGGGCGATCCTGATGGTCAACCCGGAAGTCTGCACCGGTCACCTGAACTTCCGTGACCGCGACAGCCACTTCATCTTCGGCGACGCCGCGACTGCGGTGATCATCGAGCGCGCTGATACCGCGACTTCCAAGCACCAATTTGACATTGTCAGCACCAAACTGCTGACCAAGTTCTCCAACAACATCCGCAACAACTTCGGTTTCCTCAATCGCGCGGCGGAAGAGGGCGTTGGTGCCCGCGACAAACTGTTCGTGCAGGAAGGCCGCAAGGTGTTCAAGGATGTCTGCCCGATGGTGGCCGAACTGATCGGTGCGCATCTGGAGGAGAACAAGCTCAACGTCGGCGACGTCAAGCGCTTCTGGCTGCACCAGGCCAACCTGAGCATGAACCACCTGATCGTGCGCAAACTGCTGGGCCGCGAGGCTACCGAAGAAGAAGCACCGGTGATCCTCGACACCTACGCCAACACCAGCTCCGCAGGCTCGGTAATTGCTTTCCACAAGTATCAGGATGATCTGGCCAGTGGTTCGCTGGCAGTGTTGAGTTCGTTCGGTGCAGGTTACTCGATCGGTAGCGTGATTCTGCGCAAGCGTTGAAATTGGTTTAATTTCCGCTTAACTGCGTTGACTTTTCCTACATCCGAATCGGCTCAAACGTTGTAATTTTTCGGAATTGGCGGCAGGTGAAAACCTGCCGCTATTATTTTCGGAATCGGGAAAAGGGGATTTTGGATGGCGGCTGACGATAACCAACTGCTTGCACGCCTGCTGGCCGGTGAGCAAAAGGCTTTCAAGGAACTGGTCACGACGTATCAGAGCGCCATGCGCGCCGTCGCCTACGCGATTGTCGGCCAGCGTCATGTCGAGGAAGTGGTACAGGACGCCTGGCTGTCGGTGGTGCGCCACATCGCCAGCTTCGAAGGTCGCTCGAGTCTCAAGACCTGGCTGCTGACCATCACCGCCAACTCCGCTAAAAGTCGTTACAAACAGAATCGCCGCGAAGTGTTGATGGATGATTTGCCATCGCCCCATGGCACGATCGACGACGACCGCTTTTCTCCCGGCGATGGCCACTGGCTGGTGGCGCCTTTCGCCTGGCATCAGGACACCCCGGAAGCACTGCTGACCGAAAGCGAGTTGCGCGAGTGCCTGGAGCACACGTTGCTAAGCCTGTCGGAACTGCAAAGCAGCGTTTTGTTGCTGCGCGAACGTCAGGGCCTTGAACTGGAAGAGATCTGTAATCTTCTGGAGATCTCGCTCTCCAATGTCCGAGTGCTGCTGCATCGTGCGCGGCTGAAAGTCTTCGCGACCGTGGAGCATTTTGAGGAGACCGGGGAATGTTGACCTGTAAGGAACAAGTAGCGCGCTCCAGCGATTATCTCGATGACCAATTGAGCTTTCGCGAGAAGCTGATGGTGCGTCATCACCTGATGTTTTGCCCAAACTGTCGGCGTTTCATCCGTCAGATGCGTTTGATGCAAGCCACCTTGAAGGCAATGCCGGAAGAGCCTGTAGAAAACGTTGATGCGCTGGCCGAACATCTGGCCGAACAGCGCCGTAAAGACAAGCCCCTGTAGGAGCTGCCGAAGGCTGCGATCTTTTGATCTTGCTCTTGTTCATAGAACTCAAGATCAAAGGATCGCAGCCTTCGGCAGCTCCTACAGGGGTTTTTTGCATCCTGCAGAAAATAGCCCGGCGCGAGCGAAACGAACGGATGATGGGATCGCCCCGCCCGCCCCAGACTAAAGAAGATCAGCTTCAAGCGCCAAGCCTCAAGCAGCAAGTCATGCGCTGACTTGCAGCTTTAGGCTCGAAGCTTGCAGCTGCTTGATCAGAACTTGGCTTCCGCATCCAGCTGCAGGGTGTTGGCGTCTGCATCGCGCTGGGTACGGCTGGCGAAGTCTGCCTTGGTCAGGAAGTAGGTCGCGCCGATGGCGAAGTTCTTGTCGATGTCATAACCGACCTTGAACTTGTGACCGCGCGAACCGGTGGTGCCGTTGGCGAAGTCGGAGTCGGTGAAGGCGCCGACCACAGCATTGCGCTGCACGTCACGATAGTTGTAATCGAGGTTCAGGCCGAAGACTTTCGACTTGGCGCCGACCAGCCATGCGGTGTCCTGATCGGTTACGGCATCGTTGTTCTTCACGTACTGACCGTAGAACGACAGTGGCATCGGCAGACCACCGATGTCGACCTGGCTGAACCCTTCATACAGACGGAATTCGTTGTTCGCCGAGTTGCCGTTGACCGCCAGGGCGCACGGCGTGGAAGTGCCGGTGCAGCGGCTGTCATCATCGTTCTGGTAAGCGTAGATGCTGCCGCCCAGGGTCACTTTCAGATTGTCGGTGATGTTGAAGCGGCTACCCAACTGGCCGGACGTCAGACGCAGGTCGTGACGGAATTGCACGCCATCGCCGTCGACGTTGTCCTTGAGGTTGTAGTTACCCAGGCTACCGAACAGTTCGGCGCTGCTGCCCAGTGGGTATTTGTAGGTAACGGCCAGACCTTCCGGGTTGATGTCGCTATCCCAGATCACGTCGCCCATGCTCACCCACGGTTGCAGCATCTTGCCGCCGATGATGTGCAGGTTCTTGATCTGATCAGGGTGGTAATCGATGTAGCCGAGGTCGAGCCAGATCTGCTTCTTGTCGAAGTAGTTGTCCTGGTCCTGGTTGGTCGAGCGGGCATCGTCGCCGCCGCCGGTGGCGATACGGATGCCGGTGTCGACTTGCGGGTTGATCTCGGTGTAGGCACCGAGGCGGGCACGGATACGCTGACGGTCCTTGTCGCGGCCGCCGTTGTTCGGTTCGCCATCGATCTTGATGGTTTCCTGACGGAAACGCACGTCGCCCTTGAACTGGGTCTTGGCGGCCCAGGCCAGTTTCTGGTCGAAGGCGCTTTGTTCGGTGGTCTTCTTCGCGACAGCCGCGACTTGTTCGTTGGTCTCTTGCTGCGCCTGCTGCGCGATTTGCTGAGCCTTCTGATCCTTGGCCAGTTCAGTTTGCAGTTCAATGTACTGCGCCTGTGAAATCGAACCGTTAGCCTTGAGCATGTCGAGCAGTTTGGCGTCGACTGCAGCACTGGCCGGAACACTCATGGCCAGCAACAGGCCACCGCACAGGGCCGCCGCAGTTTTCGTGGAAGCAAGACGCATAGCAATCTCCGAAGATGAGAGGGGATGGCTGAACCATCCTGGGCACAACCGACAGTTGAAGGTCGGAAAACAGTGTCCGGGTAGAACCCGGCGCTCTAAAAACAGGCGCCAGTATCGCGATGGTTTATGACAGAGCAGTGGCACAGTGATGGCAGGTTGATGACGGTTCACGTTTGCCGTGAACTATTGATCTAGAGCGCTGTCGGCCGATTGCGGGTGTGCAATGCAGCGCAATCGGCGATACTCGCCCGGCGCTGAAACCCAGTTGTGGAGAGCTCGTTGATGCCGTTGCAATGCCTGCAAAATCTGTCAGAAATCGCTCCGGCGACGTGGGACGCGCTGGTGCCCGACACTCAGCCGTTTCTGCGTCATGGCTTTCTCAGTGCATTGGAAGACAGTGGCAGCGTTGGCCCCCACACCGGTTGGCAACCCGAGCACTTGCTGCACTTCGAAGAGGGGCGATTGATCGCGGCGCTGCCCAGTTATCGCAAGTGGCATTCCTATGGCGAGTACGTCTTCGATCATGGCTGGGCCGATGCTTGCGCCCGTGCCGGAATCGATTACTACCCCAAGCTGTTGACGGCGGTGCCGTTCAGTCCGGTCAGCGGGCCGCGGCTTTTGGCGGCTAACGTCGAGGACGGTTTCGAGTTGCTCAAGAGTCTGCCGGGTTATCTCGAAATCGAAGGGCTCTCCAGCGCGCACATCAATTTCACCGACCCGTTTACCGATGCGGCAATGTCCGAACAGCCGGGTTGGCTGCAGCGCATAGGCTGTCAGTACCACTGGCAAAATCGCGGTTATCGCGACTTTCAGGATTTCCTCGACGTGCTCAGTTCGCGCAAGCGCAAGCAGATGCGCAAGGAGCGCGAGCAAGTGGCGGGGCAGGGCTTCGAGTTCGAATGGCTGGACGGGCGCGAACTGGACGAGGCGCAATGGGATTTCGTCTACGCCTGCTACGCCAACACCTACGCGGTGCGGCGACAAACGCCGTACCTGACCCGGGAATTTTTCAGTCTGCTGGCCGAGCGCATGCCCGAGGCGATTCGTGTGGTGCTGGCCAAACAGGGCTCACGGCCGGTGGCGATGGCGTTCAGTCTGGTCGGTGGTGACAGTTTTTACGGACGCTATTGGGGTTGCCTCGCAGAGTTCGATCGACTGCACTTCGAGACCTGTTTTTATCAAGGCATGGACTACGCGATCGCCAACGGTTTTCAGCGCTTCGATGCCGGCGCTCAAGGCGAGCACAAGCTGATTCGCGGTTTTGAACCGGTTATCACCCATTCGTGGCACTACCTGCGTCATCCGGGATTGAAAGCGGCGGTGAAAGATTTCCTCCAGCAGGAACGCGCTGGCATCCTTGCCTATGCCGAAGAGGCGCGCACAGCCTTGCCCTACCGTCAGACGTAGATCCCAGTAGGAGTGAGCCTGCTCGCGATAGCGGTCTGTCAGTTACCTCATTACTGTCAGGCAGACCGCTATCGCGAGCGGGCTCACTCCTACAAAGGGATTTCCGTGGCTTCAGGTTTCTTCTTTGCCCAGCCAGCGGTAGATCCCGCCGCCAATCACCGCGCCAATCAGCGGCGCGACCCAGAACATCCACAATTGCGCGATCGCCCAGCCGCCCACCATCAGCGCCGGGCCAGTGCTGCGCGCCGGGTTGACCGAGGTGTTGGTCACTGGAATCGAGATCAGGTGAATGAGCGTCAGGGCCAGCCCGATGGCAATCGGTGCCAGCCCCGCTGGAGCGCGTCTATCGGTGGCGCCCAGAATGATGATCACAAACATCGCGGTCATCACCAGTTCCGTGACGAACCCTGCGGCCATTGAATACTTGCCGGGAGAGTGTTCGCCATAACCGTTGGACGCCAGGCCGGCGGCGATGTCGAAGCCTTCCTTGCCGCTGGCGATGTGGGCGATCAGCGCTGCCGCGAGGATCGCGCCGAGCACCTGAGCGATGATGTAGGCGGGCAGTTCTTTTGCCGGAAACCGACCGCCGACCACCAACCCGACCGACACTGCCGGGTTCAGGTGACAACCGCTGATGTGGCCAATGGCGAACGCCATGGTCAGCACCGTCAAACCAAACGCCAGGGCCACCCCCAGCACCCCGATTCCCAAAGGTGAAGACGCGGCGATAACCGCACTGCCACAACCGCCCAAAACCAACCAGAACGTACCCAACAACTCAGTAACTGAACGTTTGAACAGAGACATGAGAGAGTCCTTGATAGGCGTACTATCGAGACTGCATCGAGTGGTGCATCCCTGCAGTTTTACGACAGGCTCTGTGCTGGAGCCTAGGCTGAGTACAGCAGGGATTTTGCCGATTTCCAGCGCCCACAAAAAAACCGCCAGCGCCCGTGGTTGGCGGGCTGTGGCGGTTTTGAGATGAATAAATAATCTGTAGCGAGGGAGCTTGCTCCCGCTCGACTGCGCAGCAGTCGCAAAACCTGCCAACCGGAAATATCTGACACAAACGGGTGGAATGGTTTTGGGACAGCTTCGCTGTCCAGCGGGAGCAAGCTCCCTCGCCACAAAGGCTCCCGGATTTTGTGGCGGAGAGAACGGTTAGTCGATCCCGACAAACCCCCCGGTCTGGTGTGCCCACAGCCTCGCATACAAACCGCGATGCGCCAGCAGCTCTGCATGTGTGCCGCTCTCGGCGATCTTGCCGTTTTCCAGCACCACCAGCCGATCCATCCGCGCGATGGTCGAGAGGCGGTGGGCAATCGCGATCACGGTTTTGCCCTGCATCAGGGTTTCCAGGCTTTCCTGAATCGCCGCTTCGACCTCCGAGTCCAGCGCCGAGGTCGCTTCGTCCATGATCAGGATCGGCGCGTCCTTGAGCAGCACCCGGGCAATCGCGATGCGCTGACGCTGGCCGCCTGACAACTTCACTCCGCGTTCACCCACATGCGCATCGAAGCCGGTACGGCCTTCAGCGTCCGACAGCAACGGAATGAACTCATCGGCACGGGCCTTGTGCACGGCGTCCCAAAGCTCTGCATCCGTTGCGTCGGGTTTGCCATACAGCAAATTGTCGCGGATCGAACGGTGCAGCAGCGAAGTGTCCTGGGTGATCATGCCGATGCGTGCACGCAGGCTTTCCTGGCCGACTTCGGCGATGTTCTGCCCGTCGATCAAGATCCGCCCGCCTTCGACGTCGTAAAGGCGTAACAGCAAGTTGACCAACGTCGATTTGCCGGCGCCGGACGGCCCGATCAGACCGATTTTTTCACCCGGTTTGATGTTCAGATTGAGGTCGCCGATGATGCCTTGCTTCTTGCCGTAGTGAAAATCCACGTGCTCGAAACGCACTTCGCCACGGGCCACATCCAGCGGTTTGGCCTGTTCGTGATCGGTGACGCTGACCGGTTGCGAGATGGTCCGCAGACCGTCCTGGACCATGCCGATATTTTCGAAGATGCCGGTGACCACCCACATGATCCAGCCGGACATGTTGACGATGCGGATCACCAGGCCGGTCGCCAGGGCGATGGCGCCGACGCTGATCAACGATTGCGTCCACAACCACAACGCCAGCGCAGTGGTGCCGACGATCAACAAGCCGTTCATGGCGGTAATCGCCACGTCCATGCTCGTGACCACGCGGCCGGCCATTTGCGCCTTGACCGTTTGTTCTTCGATGGCTTCTTTTGCGTAGTGCTGTTCGAAATTGGTATGGGCGAACAGCTTCAGCGTGGCGATGTTGGTGTAGCCGTCGACGATCCGGCCCATCAGTTTCGAGCGCGCGTCGGAGGCTTCCACCGAGCGATCCTTCACCCGTGGCACGAAGTAATACAACGCGCCGATGTACGCGGCGATCCACGTCAGCAGCGGGATCATCAGGCGCCAGTCGGCCTCGGCGAACAGCACCAGCGAGCTGATCGCGTAGATCACCACATGCCACAGCGCATCCACCGCTTGCACCGCCGAGTCACGCAGCGAGTTGCCGGTCTGCATGATGCGTTGGGCGATGCGTCCGGCGAAGTCGTTCTGGAAGAAGTTCAGACTCTGCTTGAGCACATAACTGTGGTTCTGCCAGCGGATCATGCTGGTCATGCCCGGGCTCAATGTCTGATGCACCAGCAAGTCGTGCAGGCCGAAGAAGATCGGCCGCAATACCAGTGCAACGACCAGCATCCACGTCAGTTCGAGGGCGTGGTCGCTGAAGAAATTCGGATTGGGTGTGCCTTGGGCCAGGTCGATGATACGGCTCAGGTAACTGAACAGCGCCACTTCGATCAGTGCGGCAAACAGACCGACCACCAGCAGAGCGGCGAAACTCGGCCAGACCTGCTTCAGGTAATAGGTATAGAAAGGGAGAACGCGGTCCGGCGGAGACGCCGTCGGGGCTTCACGGAATATGTCGATCAGTTGTTCGAAACGGCGATAGAGCATCAGATAACCGCCCGGAGTACGGGCTCTCCTTTTATCGGTGTGAGCGGCGTGAGGTTGAATTCACGCCGCTCGAAACGCCCTGTGCAGCTTAGTCGATGACTTTGGCCGACTTGATGATCACAGGGTCGACAGGCACGTTTTGCATGCCGCTTTTAGTGGTGGTTTGCGAGTTGACGATGATGTCGACGACGTCCATGCCCTTGACCACTTTGGCGAACACCGCGTAACCGGCGTCACGGCCCGGGTCGAGGAATGCGTTGTCAGCCACGTTGATGAAGAACTGGCTGGTGGCCGAGTCAGGGTTGGAAGTACGCGCCATCGACAGGGTGCCGCGAACGTTGTGCAGACCATTGCTGGCTTCGTTCTTGATCGGTGCCTTGGTTTCTTTTTGCGACATTTGCTGGGTGAAACCGCCACCCTGAGCCATGAAGCCCGGGATCACGCGGTGGAAAATCGTGTTGGTGTAGAAACCGCTGTTGACGTAATCCAGAAAGTTCTTGGTACTGATCGGCGCCTTGACCGGATCCAGCTCGATTTCGATCTGGCCGTTGGTGGTGTCCAGCAGCACGTGTGGCGCCTTGGCTGGCGTGGCCGCCATCAGGTTGGCAGCGAACAGCACGGTACCGGCGGCGAGGGCGAGTTTTTTCAGCATGGGTCAGTGATCCTGAGATTGAATATCGGCTGCGGCAAGAAACTCCAGCAGCGTTTGATTGAAACGTTCGGGTTGATCGAGCGGGGTAGCGTGGCGTGAATCGGCGATCACCACCAGCCGCGCATCGGGCAGCAGTTTTACATAGGTTTCTTTCAGTGCCACCGGTGTGTAGTCACGGTCGGCGCTGACGATGAGGGTTGGACAGGTCACTCGGGAAAGTCGTTCCTGAACCCCCCAGCCCACAATCGCATCGAAGCTGGCGAGATAAGCACGTTTGTCGTTTTTTGCCCAGCGTTCGGCCATTTTCTGCCGCAGATCGGCCTGTTCCGGTTTTGGAAAAAGTTTGCTGCCCAGCGCTTTGCCGATCGTGGCGAGGCTGAGCACGCGCATCAGGCTCCAGCGCTTGAACCACTGCCAGTAGTCGTCGCGGCTGCGGATTTTGACTTCGGGGGCGCTGTTGACGATGGTCAGGCTCTTGAGCAGTTGTGGCTGATCGACGCCGAACTGGAAGCCGATCATGCCGCCCATCGAGAGCCCAACGTAGTGCACCGGGCCGAGTTTCAAGTGCTCGATCAGGGCAAGCATGTCGGCGCTGAAGCCGGCGATGCTATAGCGCTCGCGGGGCTTGTCGGAGCGACCGTGGCCGCGCACGTCAGGGACGATCACCCGGTAATGCGCAGCCAGCGCCGGGATCTGCATTTCCCAGTCCAGCGTGCTCGAACCGAGCCCGTGAACCAGCAGCAACGGCGTGCCGTGGCCATATTCCTCGTAGTGCAGGTTGCAACCTTCATGCTCGAAATATGCCATCGGTGAACTCCGTGTCAGGCTTGTTCGGGGGCGGCGAACGGTGCGTCCAGCGGCAAGGTGTCGAAGGTACGCAGCAATTCAATGAGGATTTGCGTGGCCGGGCCCAGCGGTTTGTCCTTGTTCGAGTACAGGTAGAAGCTCGGGTTGCGGCTGCCGCCCTGATCCAACGGTAGCAGCTTGAGCGTACCTTCCTTGAGTTCGCGTTCGATCATGTGCCGTGGCAGCCATGCGAAACCCAGGCCACTGCTGACAAATGTCGCGGCGGTGGCGAGGCTGCCGACGGTCCAGCGCTGTTCGGCGCCGAGCCAGCCGACGTCGCGTGGTTGCTGGCGGCCGGAGTCGCGGATCACCACCTGCATCTGGGTTTCCAGATCCTGGAAGCTCAGTTCACGATTGAGCCGATGCAAGGCGTGATCGGGATGGGCGACAGCGACGAACTCGACATCGCTCAGTTCAGCACCGAGGTAGCCGGGAATGCTCAGGCCGGTGATGGCCAGATCGGCCACACCTTCGAGCAGCACTTCTTCAACGCCGGACAATACTTCTTCGCGCAGACGCACACGGCAACCACGGCTCTGCGGCATGAACGCGGTCAACGCGCGGACGATGCGCGCACTCGGATAGGCCGCGTCGACCACCAGCCGCACCTCGGCCTCCCAGCCTTGCTCCATGTGGTGGGCGAGGTCTTCCAGTTGGCTGGCCTGTTTCACCAGTTGTCGCGAGCGGCGCAGCAACACGCCTCCGGCTTCGGTGAGTACCGCTTTACGCCCGTCGATGCGCAGCAACGGCACGCCGAGCTGATCCTGCATGCGGGCGACGGTGTAGCTCACCGACGATTGCGAACGGTGCAGGGCCTCGGCGGCCTGCGCAAAGCCGCCATGGTCGACCACGGCCTGCAATGTTCGCCATTGATCAAGGGTCACGCGGGGCGCTTTCATCAATAGCTCCTCTTGTCCTAAGCTGGCGGTCCCTCATGGAGACTGCCGAATGAAAAAAATCTGTTGTGTGTTGCTGGCGCTGCTGCCGCTGACGGCGTTTGCGTATCCGATCGATGTGGAAAAGGATCTCAACGGCCTCAAGATCGACTACGAGACCTACGACACCGACAACGATATTGGCTCGATTCGGGTGGCCAACTACGGCGATGTCGATGCTGTCTGCAAGGCCGTATTCACTAACGGTCCGGAAGCGCCGCGTACGCGCAATATCGAAGTGGCGGCCGGCAAACACAAAAACGCCACGGCCAAGTTCACCCGCACGATCATCAAACTGCGCATCAAGCTGACCTGCACCCCGAAATAACAGTCGCCTCCTGTAGGAGTGAGCCTGCTCGCGATAGCGGTGTGTCAGATCAATCGATGTCGACCGATACACCGCTATCGCGAGCAGGCTCACTCCTACAAAGGTATGTGTCAGCTTATAAACGAATTTATCGATGCTTTATAGCAATTATTTGCGCTTTTTCATCGATTCGACTCTGTTTAACCTTCACTCCATCGACCTACAACATTCTCGGATGGAGGCTACACAACATGTCCCGCGTTCTGATCATCGAAAGCAGCGCCCGCCAGCAAGACTCGGTATCCCGTCAACTGACCCAGACCTTCATCAGTCAGTGGAAAGCAGCGCATCCTGCCGATCAGATCACTGTTCGTGACCTCGCCGTGAACCCGGTACCGCACCTGGATATCAATCTGCTGGGCGGCTGGATGAAGCCCGCCGAGCAACGCAACGCCAATGAACAATCGTCGCTGGATCGTTCCAACCAATTGACCGATGAGTTGCTGGCCGCCGACGTGCTGGTCATGGCCGCACCGATGTACAACTTCGCGATCCCGAGCACCCTCAAGGCCTGGCTCGACCATGTGCTGCGTGCCGGTGTGACCTTCAAGTACACCGAAACCGGCCCGCAAGGCCTGCTCAGCGGCAAGCGCGCCTATGTGCTGACTGCTCGCGGCGGCATCTACGCCGGCGGCCCGGCCGATCACCAGGAACCGTACCTGCGTCAGGTCATGGGTTTCATCGGCATCCACGATGTGACCTTCATCCACGCTGAAGGCATGAACCTGGGCGGCGACTTCCAGGAGAAGGGCTTGAATCAGGCCAACGCCAAGCTGTCCCAGGTCGCTTGATATGTTAATCGCCAGATAATCGCCGATTGTTTAAGTGACCTGGCGCAACCCCTTCAAGGCTCTACGCGCATCGAACCTCCCTTTGCACTTGTTGCTCCTGAGTGCTGTAGCCCGATTGAACGCTTTAGCGAGATCGGGCTTTTTTTTGCCTGTATTTTTTAAACGACGCAAATCCCCTGTGGGAGCGAGCCTGCTCGCGAAAGCGGTCTGTCAGACAAGTTTCCGCCGCCTGACACTCTGCCTTCGCGAGCAGGCTCGCTCCCACAGGGAGTTGTATTGTTCGAGGGTTCGCGGTCTTGCGCAAAACCCGCTATCGTCGCCGCCATTCGAAACCGAGGCGAGCATGGGCTATCTACTTTTTGTCACGCTGATCCAGGCGTTTTCCTTCAGTCTGATCGGCGAATACCTTGCCGGTCATGTCGACAGTTACTTTGCAGTGCTGGTTCGTGTGGTGCTGGCCGGGCTGGTGTTCATCCCGCTGACGCGCTGGCGTTCAGTGGAACCGGCGTTCATGCGCGGCATGCTGCTGATCGGCGCGTTGCAGTTCGGCGTGACCTACGTCTGTCTGTACCTGAGCTTCCGCGTGCTGACCGTGCCGGAAGTGTTGCTGTTCACCATCCTCACGCCGCTGCATGTGACACTGATCGAAGATGCGCTCAACCGCCGGTTCAACCCATGGGCGCTGATTGCGGCGTTGGTGGCGGTGGGCGGCGCGGCGGTGATTCGTTTTGACAGCATCAGTCCGGACTTCTTCATGGGCTTCCTGCTGCTGCAACTGGCCAACTTCACCTACGCCGCCGGGCAGGTGTTGTACAAGCATCTGGTGGCGAAACACCCCAGTGATCTGCCGCATTATCGGCGTTTCGGCTTCTTCTACCTCGGCGCTCTGGCGGTGGTGTTGCCGGCGTTCCTGATGTTCGGCAAAGCGAACTTCCTGCCGGAAGCACCGCTGCAATGGGGCGTGCTGGTGTTCCTCGGACTGGTCTCGACCGCGTTGGGGCTGTACTGGTGGAACAAGGGCGCGTGCATGGTCAACGGCGGCACGCTGGCAGTGATGAACAACCTGCATGTGCCGGTGGGTCTGCTGCTGAACCTGCTGATCTGGAATCAGCATGAGGAACTGGGCAGATTGTTCCTCGGCGGGAGTGTCATCCTTGCCGCTGTATGGATCAGCCGACTGGGTATCCGAAAATCACCAGTTACCAGCTGACTTCCGACTGACAAATATCTCTGTGGGAGCGGGCTTGCCCGCGATAGCGGAGTATCAGACGATGAGTTTCTCGCTGACACTCCCTCATCGCGGGCAAGCCCGCTCCCACAGGTTTCAGTGGCGTTACATCAGGTGTTTTTGTGGCTCGGGAATGTGGGCTGAGCCGAGCACCGCAGGCAACAGCCCCGAACGCAAATCCCCACCACTCGGCTGCTGATACAGGCTCAGCCCAAACTCCGGCAGCACCGCCAGCAGATAATCGAAAATATCGCCCTGGATCCGCTCGTAATCGGCCCATACCGTGGTGGTGGTGAAGCAGTAAATTTCCAGCGGAATGCCCTGCGCCGTGGTCTGCATCTGGCGGACCATGCAGGTCATGTTCGGCTGGATCTCCGGATGACTTTTCAGATACGCCAGGGCAAACGCGCGGAAGGTGCCGATGTTGGTCATGCGCCGACGGTTGGCTGACATCGCCGCCACATTGCCCTGCGCCTCGTTCCACGCCTTGAGTTCAGCTTTCTTGCGGCTCATGTAGTCGGTCAGCAGGTGCACCTGGGAGAGTTTTTCTTCTTCATCATCGCGGATGAAGCGCACGCCGCTGGCGTCGATGAACAGGCTGCGCTTGATCCGTCGCCCGCCGGACTGCTGCATGCCGCGCCAGTTTCTGAACGACTCGGACATCAGCCGCCAGGTCGGGATCGAGACGATGGTCTTGTCGAAATTCTGCACCTTGACCGTGTGCAACGTGATGTCGACCACGTCGCCATCGGCGCCGACTTGCGGCATCTCGATCCAGTCGCCGACCCGCAGCATGTCGTTGCTGGTCAGTTGCACACTGGCGACGAACGACAGCAGGGTGTCCTTGTAGACCAACAGAATCACCGCCGACATCGCACCCAGACCCGAGAGCAGCAACAATGGCGAACGGTCGATCAGCGTGGCGACGATGATGATTGCGCCGAACACGTACAAGACCATTTTCGCCAGTTGCACGTAGCCTTTGATCGAACGGGTGCGGGCATGTTCGGTGCGCGCGTAGATGTCGAGCAAGGCATTGAGCAGGGCGCTGATCGACAGCAGCAGAAACAGGATGGTGAACGACAGTGCGACGTTGCCAAGGAACGTCATCGCGGTTTTGCTCAGTTCGGGCACCAGGTGCAAGCCGAACTGGATCACCAGCGACGGCGTCATCTGCGCCAGACGCTGAAACACCTTGTTGTGGCGAAAGTCGTTGATCCAGTGCAGGGCGGGCTGGCGGCCGAGCATGCGGCTGGCATGCAGGATCAGATAGCGCGCCACTCGTCCGAGTACCAGCGCGATCACCAGCAGCAAGGTCAACGCGAGGCCTGCCTGCAAAACCGGATGCTGTTCGAGGGTGCCCCAGAGGTCCTGGGCGTTGAGCCAGAGCTGTTTGAAATCCATGAGAGAAACGATTCTTCTGTAAAGACGCGATGGGCGATTAGAGCATTTAAGCCGCTGTGTATTACCGTAAGAGACAAATCGAGCAACAAAAAAAGCACTGATTAGCGCCGTTTGTATAAAGAAACTCGGCCTGAGCGCTCGAAACCGGTAACCTATGCAGCTGTTTTTTTGCATATCTTCGAGGTAGCACCCGTGTTTTCCCAATTCGCCCTGCACGAACGCCTGCTTAAAGCTGTGGCCGAGCTGAAATTTGTCGAGCCAACGCCTGTGCAAGCCGCGGCTATCCCGCTGGCGCTCCAAGGGCGTGATTTGCGGGTGACTGCGCAAACCGGTAGCGGCAAAACCGCCGCTTTCGTCCTGCCGATCCTCAATCGCCTGATCGGCCCGGCCAAGGTTCGCGTCAGCATCAAGACCCTGATCCTGCTGCCGACCCGCGAGCTGGCCCAGCAAACGTTGAAGGAAGTTGAGCGCTTTGCGCAGTTCACCTTCATCAAATCCGGCCTGATCACCGGCGGTGAAGACTTCAAGGTGCAGGCGGCGATGCTGCGCAAGGTGCCGGACATCCTCATCGGTACGCCGGGCCGGATGATCGAGCAACTCAACGCCGGCAACCTCGACCTCAAAGAAGTCGAAGTGCTGGTGCTCGACGAAGCTGACCGTATGCTCGACATGGGGTTCTCCGAAGACGTACAGCGTCTGGTCGACGAATGCCCGAACCGTCAACAGACCATGCTGTTCTCCGCCACCACCGGTGGTTCCGGCCTGCGCGAGATGATCGCCAAGGTGCTGAACAACCCTGAGCACTTGCAGCTCAACGCGGTCAGCCAACTGAACTCGACGACCCGTCAGCAGATCATCACCGCCGACCACAACCAGCACAAAGAACAGATTGTGAACTGGCTGCTGGCGAATGAGACCTACCAGAAGGCCATCGTCTTCACCAACACCCGCGCCATGGCTGACCGCATCTACGGTCGTCTGGTGGCTCAGGAATACAAGGCGTTCGTGCTGCACGGCGAGAAAGACCAGAAGGATCGCAAACTGGCGATCGACCGTCTGAAGCAGGGCGGCGTGAAGATTCTGGTTGCCACCGATGTGGCGGCCCGTGGTCTGGACGTTGATGGCCTGGATCTGGTGATCAACTTCGACATGCCACGCAGCGGCGACGAGTACGTGCACCGTATCGGTCGTACCGGCCGCGCCGGCAACGACGGTCTGGCGATCTCGCTGATCTGCCACGGCGACTGGAACCTGATGTCGAGCATCGAGCGCTACCTGAAGCAGAGCTTCGAGCGCCGCACCATCAAGGAAGTCAAAGGCACCTACGGTGGACCGAAAAAGGTCAAGGCCTCGGGCAAAGCCGTTGGTGTGAAGAAGAAAAAGACCGACGCCAAGGGCGACAAGAAGAAAACCGCCGCCAAGACGCCGACCAAGCGCAAGAGCGTCAACCGTCCCAAGCCTGACTCGTTGGTGAGCAGCGACGGCATGGCCCCGCTCAAGCGCCGCAAGCCGGCAGAGCCTGCAGCTGAGTAAGTCGTTTCAGGCACACAGAAAAAACCCGGACAGTGTCCGGGTTTTTTTTCGTCCAGCGTTTGTCAGTTGCCCAACAGGCCGCTGGTGTCGGCATCGAAGCGACGTTTCGCCTGATCAGCCGCAGGTTTCAATGCGGCGAGCAGGGCGGCCTCGCTGTACAACCGAGTGACGGCCAGGTCTTTGGGCGTCGGCTCGATCGGAATCAGCAGCTCTTCGCCGTCAGCATGCAGCCAGATCGCCACAACGTTGAGCGCAGACACAAAAAACAGCCGCAGCTCAACGGTTTTGCCGTGCAATTGCGGCGATTGCTCCGCCAGTTTCAGCGCACCCACCGTGGCAGCGGCGAGGTCGCCGTGGTTCAACGAGGCGAACTCGACATGCCCGCGCACTTCGGCCAATTGTGCATCGGCAATTGTTACATCGTCGGCAAACACCAGGTAATGCCAATCGCCGATCCGTGCATCTCGCAGACCTTTGCCGTTGCTCAGGTCGTCCAGGCTGAGCGAGTAACCACGGTAAGCCTCGCTGAGACTGATCTTCGCCGCAGCGGCGCTGGCGAATTGGCGGTTGGCGCCAAAGCCCCGGGTTTGCAGGGCGGCTTGCAGCGCCGGGCGCAAGGTCTGTACGCCATTGGAAGGCGCCTTTGGATAAGTCAGTTGCATGATGTCGCCCTCCTCAGTTTTTCACGGTGAAGTAAGTGTTGGTCCAGTTGCCGCCGCCGTTGTAGGAACGGGGGAAGGCATTCAGTGCACGGGTCGAGTAGCCGAAGATCGAGTCTGCGACCAGCACGTAATCGCCGTTGGTGCCGTAGATCGTCAGGAAATGCGCACCGCCGCCGTACCAGGCGCAACGCAGGCCGACCGGTCGGCCCATACTGATCTGGTTCTGGATGGCTGACATCTGCAGTGAGCCCTGATTCATGCCGTTGTAACTGCGGGTGATCCGCAGCGCGGTGTCCAGATAGCCATAGACGTTGCACGGCCCGGGTTGATTGCAGCAGTTGCGGTCCAGTGCCGAGCTGGCCACCCCGCACTGGGTCCAGGACCCGGTGCCGTAGTAGTTGCCGACCGAGGCGGAAACGGCGGCCCAGCACCAGTTGGTCTGGGTCTGCTTTTGCATGTTGAAGTTGAGACTGGCGGCCAGCGCGTGGACCTGTGCAGCGGCTTCGACTTCGACCAGTTGCGGGTCAAGCAGATGGCCGATCAGGCACCTTGGCAGGGTTTCGCCGGTGAATCGGGTTGCTTCAGTGGTTAACATTTTCAATCCTCCATGAGTGAAAACAAGCGTCCAGCTTGTGTGGGTGTTGCGGTATTACAGAGCGATCGGTGTTCAACGGTTGCCATCTCCGATGGCCGGTGCCGATCTCCTTGCTCGATGTAACCGTAGTTGTGGATATGCGTTAATGCAAATAAATAAATGCATTAGTGCATTTTCAAGGTCAAAAGATCGCAGCCTTCGGCAGCTTCTACAGGGGGGTAGGGGCTGCCGGAGGCCGCGATGTTTTGACTTGCTGTTAGCCTTCGGTCTTCTTCTCGGCGGAATCCAGCTCTTTCAAGCGCTGATCAATCAACTGACATTTGTCCGGCAGATCCGCACTGGCTGTGCCCAGATCCATCTTCTGCAACTCAGCGTTGATCTCTTTGGCCTTGGCCGGATTCTGCTCGGTGAGCTTGGCGACTTCCTTGGCCAGTTGTTCACGTTTGGCGGTGGCTTCTTCCGGCGTGCAGGCCCAAACGGGCAGGGCGCAGGCGAGCGTGGCGGCGAGGGTGAGTTTGATCAAAGTCTTCATGGAGGGCAGCCTCGGTTCCGGTTAATGCGGGTTAATCGGTTGAGGGTTTCCGGTCGTAAAAAGTTCAGTGGTTTGCTGCGGCAGTAACTTCGTATTGTGTGACTAACGAGTCGCCATTTCCGCCAAAAAAGCAGAATTGTCACGCAAAGCCGCGTTCTAGAGCGGTCGACGAAAAAGCTGCGTTACGACTTATTGACGTCAGAATGATGGCAATCTACCATCGCGCCATCACATTGATATCAGCGTGCGTTTTCGAGGGATCGAGCAGACTTTTCGCAGGCTATCTTGCGAATGTTTCGCACCGTTTTGGACGTTCTGACCAAAGCGCGCATTTATCCCCATTTGGTTCTTTCACTCTTCCGGCAGGACTGTTTCCTACCGGGCAGGGATTGCTTTGCCTGTCGTTTTCCCCGACCCCTTTGCCATTGCCATTGCAATTGAGAGTTAAACATGGACGTTCGCCAATACGCCTTTCTTGCTCGTCAGCCTGCTGCTGTCGAAAAAAACCGCGAGCACTTTCTGGGCATGCCCAAGCGCGGCCTGGCATTTCTCTTGGCGAACGTCATGTTCTGGCAACCGATGTGGGCGCAGGCCGACGGCATT
>NZ_JBIUWQ010000035.1:0-68822 GCF_044743525.1 Pseudomonas sp. NPDC087598
TAGTGTGGGGTTTCCCCATGTGAGAGTAGGTCATCGTCAAGATTAAATTCCGAAACCCCAATTGCGAAAGCAGTTGGGGTTTTGTTTTGCCCGTAAAAAAGTTTTGCTTACGACAGCGAACAAATTTGCACAGTTATTTTCGAATCAGAACACTAGAATAGTCCCACCTTTTTCGGAGCCAGAGCCTTTATGTCAGAGTCGGTTGACGCCCCTGGGCTGTCAGATTTACCGCTGGAAGACTTGGTGGCCTGTCACGAGTGCGACCTGCTGATGCGCAAGCCAACACTTGCTCACGGCGAAAAAGCCCTCTGCCCACGCTGCGGTTACGAGCTGTACGCCCATCGCCATAATGTGGTGCAGCGCAGCCTTGCCCTGGTCATCGCGGCATTGCTGTTGTACATCCCTGCAAACTTTTTACCCATCATGCAGCTCAATATCCTCGGGCAATCCTCGCAGGACACTGTCTGGAGCGGCGTGCTCGGGCTGTTCAACACTGACATGCAGGGCGTTTCGATCGTCGTATTCCTGTGCAGCATGGCGATACCGCTGCTCAAGTTGCTCTGCCAGTTGTTCGTCTTACTGACGATTCGCTTCAATGTCGGCCGCAGCTATGGTCTGTTGCTCTACCGCATTTACCACCACCTCAGAGATTGGGGAATGCTCGAGGTCTACCTCATGGGCGTGCTGGTGGCGATCGTCAAACTGGCGGACATGGCGGCGATCACCGTCGGCCTTGGCCTGGTGTGTTTCATCGGTTTGTTGTTGATTCAGGTCTGGCTGGAAGTGGTGATGTCACCGCATCAGATCTGGCAGGCGTTATCGGGGGAGGATGCTCATGCGGGCGATTGATGCGGGCATTCTGATTTGTACTGAATGCCACGAATTGAACAGGCAAGAAGAGGACGGCGACGGACAAACCTGCACCCGGTGCGGGGCACTCGTTCACGCGCGCCGTCCCAATAGCCTGGCCCGAACCTGGGCCCTGCTGATCACCGCGGCAATTATCTATATTCCGGCCAATGTCCTGCCGATCATGACTGTCAGTTCTTTGGGGCAGGGTGACCCGAGCACCATCATGTCCGGCGTTATCCAATTGGTGCAGCACGGGATGATTCCGATTGCCGCCGTGGTGTTCATCGCCAGTATTCTGGTGCCGACCTTCAAACTGGTCGGCATAGCTCTGCTGCTGTTCTCGGTGCAACGACGCCAGCCGTTGTCTGCGCGCCAGCGCATCTGGATGTACCGCTTTATCGAGTTTATTGGCCGTTGGTCGATGCTCGATATTTTTGTGATCGCCATTCTGGTGGCGGTCGTCAACTTCGGCCGGCTTGCCAGTGTCGAAGCCAATCTTGGCGCCATCGCCTTCGCCACCGTGGTGATTCTGACGATGCTTGCCGCAGTAACTTTCGATCCCCGACTGATTTGGGATAACACGGAGTCGGACGACGACCATGACTGATTTGCCCGTAGCGAAAACCCGACCGGCCTCGAACTGGTCTGCCATTTGGGTACTGCCTTTGATCGCACTGATCATCGGTGGCTGGCTCGGCTGGCGTGCCTACTCCGAAACCGGTATCGAGATCCAGGTGCGCTTCGAAAGCGGCGAAGGCATCCAGGCCAACAAGACCGAGGTCATGTACAAAGGCATGTCGGTCGGTAAGGTCAAGGCGCTCAAGCTCGACGATGAGGGCAACTCCAAGGGAGTGATCGCTACCGTCGAGATGAATAAAGACGTCGAGCAATACCTCAAGACCAGCACGCGCTTCTGGCTGGTCAAACCGAGCGTGACCCTGGCCGGTATTACCGGGCTGGAAACTCTGGTTTCGGGCAACTACGTAGCCATCAGCCCCGGCGAAGGCGAGCCTGCGCGCAAGTTCAAGGCGCTGGCCGAAGAACCGCCGCTGTCGGACTCCAAGCCTGGTTTGCACTTGACCATCAAGGCTGATCGTCTCGGTTCGCTAAGCCGGGGCAGTCCGGTGTTCTACAAGCAGATCAAGGTTGGCCAGATCAAAAGCTACGTGCTTTCGGAAGATCAAAGCACTGTCGAACTCAAAGTGTTCATCGAGCCGACCTACGCCAAACTGGTGCGCAAGCACACGCGATTCTGGAACGCCAGCGGCATCAGCATCGATGCCAACCTGTCCGGCGTAAAAGTGCGCAGCGAATCGCTGGCAAGCATTGTCGCCGGCGGTATCGCCTTCGCTACGCCGGAGAACCGCAAGGACAGCCCACCCACGGATCCAAGCCTGCCGTTTCGTCTCTACGAAGACTTCGATGCGGCCGCTGCGGGCATTCGCGTGAAGGTCAAACTCAGTGACTTCGAAGGATTGCAGGCCGGGCGCACCCCGGTGATGTACAAAGGCATTCAAGTCGGCAACATGAAAGCGCTGAAAGTTGATCCTGACCTGAACAGCGCCACTGCCGAGCTCACCCTCGATCCATTGGCAGAAGACTACCTGGTCGATGGCACTCAGTTCTGGGTGGTCAAACCGTCGATTTCCCTGGCCGGTATCACTGGCCTGGAAGCCTTGGTGAAGGGTAACTACATCGCCGTACGCCCGGGCGACAAAGGTGCGGCCCCGAAACGTGAGTTCGAGGCCCGGCCAAAAGCGCCGCCGCTGGATCTGCGCTCACCGGGCTTGCACCTGGTGCTGTTCACCGATGCGCTCGGCTCTATCGATGTCGGCAGTCCGATTCTGTACAAACAGGTCAAGGTCGGCTCGGTGCAGAGCTACCAATTCTCCAAGACCAAAAAGCAATTGGTCATCGGCGTGCACATCGATAAGGAATACGAAAACCTGGTCAACGCTTCGACGCGTTTCTGGAACGTCAGCGGTATCACCCTGACCGGTGGCTTGACCGGCGGCATTCAAGTGAAGAGCGAATCGCTGCAGACACTGATGGCCGGCGGCATCGCCTTCGAAACGCCACAAGCCAAGGCGCCGTTGCAGAAGCGTATTCCGCGCTTCCGCCTGTTCGCCAACCATGATGAGGCCAATCAAAAGGGCGCGGTGGTGACGATCAAGGTTGATCGCGCCGACGGTTTGCGCAGCGGCACGCCGGTTCGCTTCAAGGGGCTGGATGTCGGCAAGATCGAAAGTGTTGATCTGACTGACGATCTGCAATCGGTCATCCTCACGGCGCGTATTACTGAGGTGCCGGAAAAGATTGCCCGGGTCGGCAGTCAGTTCTGGGTGGTCAAACCCGAGTTGGGCCTGATCAAGACGGCGAACCTGGAAACCCTGGTGACCGGACAGTACATCGAAGTCCAGCCAGCGGCGAAGAACCTTGGCTCGCAGAAGAATTTCGTGGCTTTGGCCAATGCACCGGAAGTGACCAAGCAAGAGGCGGGTTTGAGTCTGGTATTGAGCGCTGCTCGTCGTGGTTCGCTGAAACCGGGTGTACCGGTGACTTACCGCGAGATCACTGTGGGTAAGGTTACCGGCTACGAATTGGGTCAGACCGCCGACCGGGTGTTGGTGCACATTCTGATCGAGCCGAAATATGCGCCTCTGGTGCGCAGCGGCAGCCGTTTCTGGAACACCAGCGGTGTCGGTTTCGATATCGGCTTGTTCAACGGACTGACGGTGCGCACCGAGTCGTTGGAAACGGCGATTCAGGGCGGGATCGCTTTCGCCACGCCTGACGGTGAGCGCATGGGCAACCCGGCGCGGGCTGAACAAACCTTCCCGCTGTTCGACAAGTTCGAGGACGAGTGGCTGACCTGGGCGCCGAAGATTTCACTCGGTAAATAGTTCTGTGGTGTCTGAAGTGAAGCCATCGCGAGCAGGCTCACTACTACAGGGGAATGCATTCCAACTGTAGGAGTGAGCCTGCTCGCGATAGGGCCCGCAAAATCAGTACAAACCCCAAGCCATAAAAAAGGGCCGCGATCCCATCAGATCGCGGCCCTTTTTTTTGCCTTCAGTTAACGCCGATCAAACCGCATCCAGCTCCGGTTCATCCGCCTCAACATTGACGGTCGCCTTCACCACATCATGGCGGCGGATGTATTTCCAGTCCGCCTCATCGATGTAGATCCCGGCCGGGCCGCTGCCGCCTTCCAGGTCGATGGCGACACTGGCGCAGACTTGCGGTTTCACACTCGCCAGAATCGGCACGAAGCCCAGTTGCAGGCTGGTTTCCAGCAATGCCGCCTGGTTCTTCTCGTCGATGTCCGCAGCCTCGTCGAGGTAGTACGGCAGACGTACGCGACCGGCAAGGTCGCGGTCCATCAAGTGCAGCAACAAGTACATGTTGGTCAGCGCCTTGATGGTCATGGTCGTACCGTTGGATGCCGCGCCATCGATGTCGGTGTGGATCACCGGCTGACCGTTGACCTTGGTGATCTCGAACGCCAGTTCGAACAAGTCCTTGAGGCCGAGCTGGTTGTGGTTTGCCGCCACCAGCCGTGCCAGATATTCCTTGGCCTCTTCGTTCTTGTTGTCCTGCTCGGCGCTCTGGCTCAGGTCGAACACCGACAGGGTTTCGCCTTCTTCGTACTGACCGGCGCTGTGGATGATCTGGTCGATGTGCTTGAGTGCTTCTTTATTCGGCGCGAGGACGATGCGGAAGCTCTGCAGGTTGGAGACCTGACGCTTGTTGATCTCGCGGTTGAACAGCGCCAGTTGATGTTCGAGGCTGTCGTAGTCGCTGCGGATGTTGCGCAGGGTACGCGCGATATCGGTGACCGCCGCGCGACGGGCCTTGCCCAAGGTCAGCGCTTCATCGGTGCGGTGTGCGTACGCGTTGATCAACAGTGACAGACGGCGCTCCATGTCGTCCTCGCTGTCGAACTTGGCCACGCCTTTCAGACGCACCTGCGCGTAGAGCGCTTCGATCTGGCCATCGGCACGCAGCAAGCCTTGCCAGCTGTCCTGATAGTCGTTGAGCAGCGGCAGCAGGTTGTCCATCGAATCGTCAACCGGATCCATGAATGGCGTGCCGAACGGCAGATCCGCCGGCAGCAACTGACGGCGACGCAGGGCGTCGTCGAGGGTGCGTTGCTTGGCTTCCATGTCGGCGATCTGCCGACCGACCAGTTGCAGCTTGGCCGACAGTTGCTGGACGCGCTCGGTGAAGGCATCGCTGGAGCGCTTGAGTTCGTCCTGCGCGCCTTCCATCTGCGCCAGTTGCTCGAGCTTGTCACCTTCTTCAGCACTCAGGGTTTGAGTGCGGCGGAAGTCTTCCAGGGCTTTCTGCGCGTCCAGCACTTGCTGATACAGCGCTTCGGTCTGGGTCTTGCTCGCGGCGCGGTCGGCAGCGACCGCCTGTTGGGTTTTCAGTTGCTTGAGCTCTTTTTCCAGACGCTCTTTCTGATCGCGCAATGCGGCGCGGTCGGCCAACGCTTGCAGGGCCGGCGGCTCGATGTGCGAGATGTCGATCGACAGGCCCGGGACTTCGAAACGCTCGCCCTTGAAGCCATCAAGAATCAGCTCGACCGATTTCACCCACTCGCCATCGTCGTCGAGGGTGATGCCGTGTTCGCCCAGCGGCAGGCTGAACAGTGCGCTGTTGAACAGGCGCATCAGGCGTTCGACGTCCTGTTGCGAAAACTCTTCGCGCAGGCGGGCGTAGCTGTTGTTGTCAGCGTGATCGAGTTGCTGCTTCACCGACTTCAGGCGTTTTTCCAGATCGCGCAGGCGCTCTTCCAGATCCTCGGCGCTGAATTGACGCGATTGCGCCAGGGCACCGGCCAGTTCGTCGTGGGCATCTTTGGCCGCGAGCAATTGTTGCTCCAGCACTTTGACGTCGTCGACCAAAGCAAAGCGATTCTTCAGGACCGACAGTTCGCCGAGCCAGCGCTGGATGCCGGAAATTTCCCGTTCCAGACGCATCAGTTCTTGAGTGCCGCCGCGTTGATCGTTTTGCAGGCTGTCCTGCTCGCCACGGTAGTGGTCGGCCTGAATCATCAGCTCTTCCTTGCGCGCACTGGCGTAGTCCGACCAGGTGCCGAGCAACGAGTCGAGCAGCGGCGACAGGCGATGCAGTTTGCCGCGCAGCACGTCGCGCTGTTTCACGCCGTTGGCCAAGGCCTCAACCAATGGACCGGCAGCGACCAGCGAGTTGTAGTCCTGTTCCATCCGACGCACATCGCGGAAGGCTTCTTCGCAGGCGGCGATGTAATCGACGCTGCCGGAACGCAGGCTGTGTTCGAAGGCATCAAGGAACAACTGCTTCAACTTGGCCGCAGTGATTTCGCGCATGTGCAGCAGGTTGATAAACAGCGCACGGAAAGTCTTCAGGCTCTGCTCGCTGGTGGAACGCAGCGGGATCAGTGTCAGGTCCAGTGGGATCGACGTGTGACCGCCGACCAGCAAGCGACGCAGTTCATCAGGCTTGAGTTCGTAGGCTTTCAGGCCTTCTTTTTCAAGGTTACTGAACAGCTCTTTTTGGCGCAGGCAGGTGTCGTTCTTCTGGTAATGCGCCAGATCGAGCTTGCCGGCGTAGGCGAAGAACTGGTGACCGAAACCACCGCCCGGGCCGCGACCAACCACGCCGATTACGTGCGGGCCGTGGGGCAGGTTCACTTCGACGAGGATGTAACTGGTGTCGGAAGCGAAGTAGAAACGCCGCGATTGTTCAAGGCTGTACTTGCCGAAACTCATGTCCGACATGCGCGCCAGGATCGGGAACTGCAAGGCGTTGATCGACGCCGACTTACCGAGGTTGTTCGCGCCGTAAACCGACAACGGTTCTTCCAGCGGGAACAGGCCGAGGCTGTAACCGGCGGTGTTCAAAAGGGCGAAGCGGCGGATGCCGTAGCGTTCCTGGCTCATGCGTCGGACTCCTGTTCTTCGGCAATGGCGCGAGCCAGTGCGTCTTCTTCGCTTTCCTCTTCAAACTCGGAGAGATCGAGCGGATCGTCGGTTTCGAGGAATTTGGCTTCGGCGGCTTCGTCGATCAGCACTGGCGCCGGCAGCGGCAGAACGCTGTGCACGCTGGCCGCCAGATCGCGGTCTTGCTGCACCGACAGGCACACATCGAGGAAACGGTGCATCGGCGGCAGGAAACGATACACGCCATTTTCTTCGCCAGCGAAACCGAGTTGAGTCATGCGGCGCATGATCTTTTCTTCGAGTTCTTCAACGGTTTGTACTTCGGCCTGAATGAACAGATCGCGGTATTTTTCCAGCAGCGATGGCAATTCTTCACGGCCAAGGCTGCCGCCATCGAGCACGGCGATCGGGTCGCGGCCCTGATCAGCCAGATGTTCAACGAGAATAAAGGTGAACAGCGCCAGACGCTGGGCAGTCTTGTTCACCGCCGCAGCGGCCATGTCCGGGACGAAGTAGTAGAAGCCACGAGTGTCGCAGACCAGTTCAAAACCCAGCGCCTTGAACAGCGTGCGGTATTGATCCTGGAAGTTCGACAGTTGCGCGTACAGCTCCGGGTCGCGGCGGCTGACGTGGTAGCCCTTGAACAACTCGCGGAAGATCGGCGCGAGTTGCGACAGTTCGGAAAGATCAAGTTGCATTTGAAGTACCTGCAGAGAGGGCGCTCGCAGAATCCTCGGCGGCACTGGCGCTGGCCGAGAGCAGGGCGAAGGAGCGCAGGCTGACCTGATGCTCATGAGTGTGGTATTCGCGGCGTTCCAGACGCTCGCGCTTGAAGCGTTTTTCCCGCGACAGGCGCGAGAACCAGTAGAGCAATTCGTCGGTAGCGCCGTCCGGTTCCTGCTCCAGCAGCCAGGTCATCAGGTCCGGCATCGGCAGCGATTCTTCGCAACGGTCGACCATCTCGCGCACGGTGCGTGGCGCACGTGGGGCTTCGCCTTTCTGCGTTTTGTGAGCCTTGGGGAAGCGCGCCGGTTTCGGCTCGAAACGCGCCAAGGCATAAACGTAGGCTTCGACCTGACTGGCGCTGCCGAGGAAGGTGCTTTGCGGGCGGGTGAACAGCGGCATCGCGGCTTGCGGTACGGCATCAATGCCTTTGCGGCGAATCGCTGCCAACGCCAACGCGGCGCCACGGGTCACGGCGTTGTGCCGACGCGCTTCTTCACGCAGCGGCAGCAGCAGTTCACGGGCATGACGCAGGGTCAGTTGCGCGCTGGTCTGCATTTCGAGGATGCGCGCATGGGTGCGCAGCAACATGTCGTCGTCGACCAGATGGCCGAGGCGCTGCTGTTCGCTGAGCATCTTCAGCAATACGGTTTCGACCTTGCGCACACCTTGTTCGAAGGCGCCGTCGGCATTGACCAGATCGATCATCGGCTCGACGTATTCGTCCCACGTCGCCAACACTTCGGCGTAGCGCTGGCGCAGCGGAATCTGCCGGTCGCTGGTCTTCGCGCGTTCGGCTACAGCCACCAGTGCCTGTTCGTCGTTGTCGAGTTTCTTCAGCACGTCGCGCACGCGCATGTCGAGCAAGCGCAACTGGCGGGCGAGGTCGTGGCCGTCGCGGATGTCGAACGCGTCCTGAATGTAGCCGGCCAGACGCTCGAGGTGACGCAGATAGGCTTCGATTTCCAGGCACAGGCCCAGCCGGTGCTCCCTGCGCAAGTAAGCGAGGAAGTCGTGAATCTGCGCGTTCAGCTCGAAACGGTTCGGGCTTTTCGCCACCGGAATCAGAATATCCAGGCGAATCCACACGTCGAGCAGGCTGGTGATGTCCTGCGGCGTGCTGTCCAGTTGTTGGGCGGCCAGTTGCGAGCGCAGTTCGTTGAGGCTCAATGTGCCTTGGTCGAAGTGCTCACACAGTGGCTCAAGCAGTGCCCAGTGTTCAGCGAGGGCGCGCAAGACGCGCTTGGGTTCGATCATCGGAATGCCCGGCTGGTTGGCAATGAAAAGCGGCGATTGTACTGCATCACGAAGGATGCGATTCACTCTCGGGACGGACTGTCGCTTTTCTCCCTGTGGAAGACGTTGATCAAGTCTATCGATCAACAACGGGCGATCTTGAGCGAAGGGCGGTAGAATCAGCGCACTTCAGTTATCCACAAGTGGCCGACCCTTGCTTATCGAGTCCCGCCGCCGCGCCTATTTGAACGCCATGCAGGTGGTCAACTGGCTGCCGCGCACCGAATTGCCTTTCGCCGCGCCGTCACGGCCCGAGCTGCTGGACATGCCCGAGCCCGAGGTAGAGGCGCAGGTTATGCCCGCGCCTCAGGCTGAAACGCCCGCGCAGCCTGCCGCGCGTCCGAGTGAACGGCCGAAGATCGAAGTGCCGCGCCCTTCGCCGGCGAGTACGCAAACCAACGCCAAACCGGTGGAAGAGGCCGACGGCACACCCGTCGTGGCCAAACCGGCACCGGTGCCGCCGCCGCGTTTCGCCCTGCAATTGCTGCGCACCGGGCGTTGTCTGCTGCTGGTCGAGTTACCCACAGGTGAACCGTTCCAAAGCCGCGATCCCGCCTATTTGCTGCTTAAAGACATGTTGCGCGCCGCCGGTCTGCCGGATGCGCCGCAAATCGTCGGCGAGCCCGTGCGCTGGCCTTGGCTCAATCGCGGCACCATGGACCAAGGTCCGGAGGCGGCGCGCGACTTCGTCCAGGGTTTCCTTTCGGTACAGATGGAAGCGGCGCCGTGCGCCTGCCTGTGGCTGATCGGCCTGCCGGCGGTGCGCTTTGCCGGTGAGGCGGACGCCGAGGCGTTTAATCGTGAATTGCAGATCGAAGGTCTGGGCTCGGCCTGGGCCATTCCCGGTCTGGAGTTGTTAATGGAAGAGCCACAGCGCAAAGCCGCTGTGTGGCAAGCCATGCGTCGGCTGATGGCGCGCTGGAAAGAATCGAATGAGTGAAGCTGTATCGTTCCGCCCGATGACCGAGGCGGACCTGGACGCTGTATTGAAGATCGAATACGCGGCGTACAGCCATCCGTGGACTCGCGGCATTTTTCTCGATGGGCTGGGTAAATACCAGATATGGCTGATGTTCGAAGGTCAGCAGCAGGTCGGTCACGGCGTGGTGCAGATCATTCTCGATGAGGCGCATCTGCTGAATATCACGGTCAAACCGGAGAATCAGGGACGTGGGCTGGGGCTGACGTTGCTCGAGCATCTGATGTCGCGAGCGTATGCCGCCGAGGCTCGGGAGTGCTTTCTCGAAGTGCGTGACAGCAATACCGCGGCGTTCAAGTTGTATGAGCGTTATGGCTTCAACGAGATTGGCCGGCGTCGGGATTATTATCCGGCTGTTGGTGGGCGTGAAGATGCCGTAGTCATGGCCTGTACCCTGGTTGATTAGAGCTAAAAGCATCGCGAGCAGGCTCACTCCCACACTGGATTTGATTCGCACACAAATTTTGTGATCAATCCAAAAAACTGTGGGAGCGAGCCTGCTCGCGAAAGCGTCCTGTCAGGCGGCGGAGATCAGCGGTTGCCGTCCAGCGGATCCCGCCGCGCCAGCTCTGCCTCATCCAGGCCATTGCCGCCGCCGATGTCATCCTCGTCGACAATACTCAAATCCCAATCCGCCTGATTACCCTCGCCGATTTCTTCGGCATCCCGGGCGCCATCCTCATGGATCAAGGTTTCCGGGCTCATATCATCGTCAGTCGGCTCATGATCACTGACCGAAGCTCCGGTCATGCCCGCCTCGCGCACACGTTCATTGGGCATCAACTGTTCGCGTTCACGCTCGGGGATCTCATCGCCAATCTTCGCGCTGGGCTCTTCGTCGTCGAAATCCAGTTCGTGCACCGATCCCATGCGGTCTTCGTTATCATCGATGGGCTCCGGTTGCACCGCATCGTAAGGGCGTCGTGAATCAGTCATGGCAAATCCTCATACTGTGGGCCTTACTAGGTGGACTCACCGGGCACACGAGAATTCCAACGAAAACACTTGCGATCCTTTCGTGACCCCGACGGGTGGTCGTCTGTCATACCTGCGCATCTTTCTTGAGGCCTTACACATGCACGACTTACAAGACCTGATTGATAACAACGAGCGTTGGGCTGACGCGATCACCAAGGAAGACCCGGATTTCTTCGCCAAACTGGCGCGCCAGCAAACGCCTGAATATCTGTGGATCGGCTGTTCCGACGCACGGGTGCCGGCCAACGAAATCGTCGGCATGTTGCCGGGCGATCTGTTCGTACACCGCAACGTCGCCAACGTGGTGCTGCACA
This sequence comes from Pseudomonas sp. NPDC087598, assembly GCF_044743525.1. Classification (NCBI taxonomy): domain Bacteria; kingdom Pseudomonadati; phylum Pseudomonadota; class Gammaproteobacteria; order Pseudomonadales; family Pseudomonadaceae; genus Pseudomonas; species Pseudomonas sp. NPDC087598. The sequence continues at coordinate 11,070 of NZ_JBIUWQ010000035.1, forward strand.
CCGACCTCAACTGCCTTTCGGTGATCCAGTACGCGGTGGACGTGCTCAAGGTCAAACACATTCTGGTCACCGGGCACTACGGTTGCGGCGGTGTGCGCGCATCCATGCAGGATCGCCAGTTCGGCCTGATTGATGGCTGGTTACGCTCGATTCGCGACCTGTACTACGAAAAACGCGAAGAACTGGCCAAGTTGCCGACCGAAGAAGAGCAGGTCGATCGCCTGTGCGAACTCAACGTGGTCCAGCAAGTGGCCAACGTTGCCCACACCAGCATCATTCAGAACGCCTGGCATCGTGGACAGAGCCTGTCGATCCACGGCTGCATCTACGGCATCAAGGATGGCCGCTGGAAAAGCCTGAACACGACCATCAGTGGTTTCGAGCAACTGCCGCCGCAATACCGTTTGCGTCCGGTAGGTGCGTTGTAACCCGAGTTTGAAAACGCTGCTCAACGCAGGCCATGCCCTCGCCAGCGTTGTAGATAATGCTGACCTTCAAGGGTCGGTGGTTCGTTGTAACCGGTGATCCACCCACGGCAGCGCGAAGAACCGCAACCGCAGGCGAACTGGCGCAGCAGTTTGTCTTCGGTGGCGGTGTAATCCATGGTCAGCCGCTCGCCCTTGTGGATATCTTTCACTGCCCACAGCCAGAGTTCGCTCATGTCGAGAAACACGTTCGGGTCGCAGGCGTGTTCGAGTAATCCACAAAAGCGTGGATCGTAGATATGGATGCCGGTGAGCAGTTGTCGGGTCTGGCGACAGCGGTAGGGCAGCAGTTGTCCCGAAACCCGGCACATCCGGCTGTTACGCAGAAACTCCCGGCGCGCCGCGATCCCTGTAGGGGTGGCCTGCTCATCGTGGAGGACTTCAAAGTCGGCGCGGGCAGGAAAACCCAGACGTACGGGCAGCCCGGCAAAAGGGTAAATGCCTTCGGTATCGCGAGGTGCGGATCCTGCAAACGCTTGGCTATTCATAACAATCCCTGTCGGAAGATGTTGCGACTCCCTTGCTCTGACGTCCTGTCAGATCTGCAACATGGATGCTTGGATCCAATCCTGTCGTAAAGATAATGCCCGGTCTACTGTCAGATCTGACAGGCGAAATAGACGCTTTCCCGCGTCAGTGATGACTGACGCGGGAATGGCGTTTGAGTGGTTACAGGTGCGGAGCGGGCACAGCAGCTTCTGGCATCGGCGCCTTCAACTGCTGCAGTTGCGCCTTGATCGGCGTGGTGGCGCATTTGGCGGCGGCCTGTTCCTGCGTCAAGTTGCGGATCGAGGTGTAGAACAGCTCGCAGGTTTTGGCTTTTTGCGTGACCTGCCAGGTCTGCGTGCAGTTGTTGAGGGTGGTCTGCGCATCGCTGCTCGGCCTGCTGCCCATATCGGCCTGCCAGCAGGCGGCGCTCAAATCCTGGCCCATGACTTTCAAGCCTGCGGCATCAGCCTTGGCCTGGGCATCGTCGCCGGTGTAGCTTTTGGGATCGGCGGCGTACCAGATGTAACTCGGATGGTTCGATCCCAAAACCGGCACGTTCACGCCCGCGCTGGGGCTGATGGTCGCCAGGCCCAGTACGTTGACCGTCGGCCCATATTGCTGCTTGATCCAGTTTCGTACTGGCGCGCCGAAAGCCACCATCGGCAGTGTCTTGCCGCTGGAGGTCTGGCTGAATTGCTTGACCAGCGTGGTCTGGTAGTCCTTGAAATAGTCATAGACGCCTTCCAGATCACTGCCGGCATTGGACGGCGCAGCAATCGGGGCGATGTCGATGATGGTCTGAAACGCCGGGGTCTGCTCGGCGGGAATGCCATTGACCGTCAACAGCGTTGCCCAACGGTCGGTGGTGTTCGAGCGCAGGTAATCCTGAGCCTGGGTCAGCGAGTAATCCGGCGGGAAGTGCAGCAACTCGACGCTTTTGCGATTCTCCAGAGCCATGCCCAGCGGCAGGAACAGATACCAGCTGTACGCCCATTTGCCGTCGGCGTTGAGTTTGCTGGCGCCGGCGTAAGCGAGATCACCGGCATCAAGCAGTGCGGACAGCGGTTTGTCGTATCCGGCCGGCACGCCGCTGATTTCGGCGTAGAGCTGGTCGTTATCGTTTTTCACCAACACCTTCGCATTGGCATAACCGTCGCGTTGCACGCTCTGGCTCAGGTAATGCGCGACGGTCTGCTCCAGCGTCCAGTTGCGAAAGCAGATCACGCTGCAGTTGTTGGGGTAGGCGAAGAGGCGGGTGACGCGTTCGGTGCTGCCCAGTTTCAAGTCGACATCGGCGTGGGCGGCCGCGCTCAGTGTGAGTGCGGCGAGGGCCAATGCAGTGGGGGCCAGCGTTGTGGGAATAAGCCCTGCGAGTTTGAACATGCTCAGATCCTTTTCAGCGTGGGTTCCCCGCGTATCGGGGGCGCCTCATAGTGGATCAGCTGTGTTTTACAGAGAAGCCGTCATTCGCAGTTTTTTGCGCCAACGCGCAGGGCTCATTCTCAGGCTGGAAAATGCAGGGCGTTGGTCAGATCGCCCATGGGTTTCTGGCCGCGGGCAATCATCGCGTCATCGCGCTGCTTGAGGCCGTTGAGGGTCTCAAGCTGGAACACCCGGGTGATCAGCCGCAGGATCGACGCCGTGTCGTAAACCGTGTGATCCACCGTGCCCTTGCGCGCAAACGGTGACACCACCAGGGCTGGCACCCGCGAGCCCGGGCCCCAGCGGTCGCCCTTGGGCGGCGCGACGTGGTCCCACCAGCCGCCGTTTTCGTCGACCGTGACGATCACCACCATGTTTTTCCATTGCGGACTTTCGCGCAGCACCTTCAGCGCACGGACGATGTGCCGGTCACCGGAGGCGACGTCGGCATAACCGGCGTGCATGTTCAGGTTGCCCTGCGGTTTGTAGAAGCTCACGGCCGGTAGCTTGCCGGCCTCGGCGTCGGCGAAGAACTTGTTGGTACTCGACTCGTCACCCAAACCGGCGTCGCGCAAGCGTTTATTGCGCTCGTTCGGGTTTTCCGGGCCTTGCTGCTTGAAGTAGTTGAACGGCTGGTGGTGATACTGAAAGTTGGGGATTTTCGGAATGCCACCGGAATCCTTGTACTGCTCCAGCGTCGCCTGCCATGCACCGGCATACCAGGCCCAGTCGATGTTCTTCTTCGACAGTTTGTCGCCGATGTGTTCGTGGGTCTGCGGCACCATGACGTTGGGCAGGTCCGGTTTGGAATACGCCGGGCGCTCCGGGTCACGAATCCAGGTTGGCCAGTAGGGCGGGGCGAGGGTGTTGACGCCAAAACCGTCCGGGGTCAGCGCACTTGGGCCGAATTGCGGCGGGCCGGTCATGGCGCTGGCCGGAGATTGCTCCAGCGGCTTGAGGCGCGGATCGGCCGGATCAGCGCTTTGCAGCGCGGCGATCTGCGACTTGGCGACCGAATTGGCAGCGTCAGGATAGAACGGCGCGGTGGCGCTGATCAGGTATTGGTGGTTGAGGAACGAGCCACCGAAGGCGCCCTGGAAGAAGTTGTCGCACAGCACGAATTCCTGCGCGACGTCCCACAGACGCAGGGAGTAACGGCTCTGCGCATAGTGGCCCATGGTCAAACCACCGGCGTCGGCCCAGGCGACGAAACCGTCATTCTTGCCGCCGTTGATCTGCATCTGGTTCTGATAGAACACATGCCACAAATCGCGAGTCACCAAGCCGAACGGCAAGTCTTCACCGTTCGGACCTTTGAGGGCGAACGGTGCGTTGGGCAGGTTTTCCTGAAACTGTGTGGCACTGGGATAGGTCACGCCATCGAGGGTTTGCGGGCCGATCTGCAACACACCGCCCCAGGCGGGCGGCAAGGTTTGCAGCACGCTGCCGTCGCGGTCGCGTTGTTGGTAGTCGGCAGGCTTGAGCGCCGACAGCGGTTTTTCGACACCAGGGAAATCACCGAACAGGTTATTGAAACTGCGGTTCTCGGCGTAGATCACCACCACGGTTTTCACCTGATCGTGCAGGGCTTTGTCCAACTCGGTCGGGGAAAGCGGACGCTCGACCGGCTTGCCGGGAGGATCGCCTGCATGACTGCACCCCGCCAGCGTTGCGCCCACTCCGAGCACCGCGACACCCCCGAGAAAGCGGCGACGACTGGTGTCGGTGGGGTTATCGGAAGCAACGGAGGGTGCGTCGGTGCCGTCTGTATCGTCGATCATGTCTCAGCCCGTTTTGCTTAAATGTTTCAATATGTTTCGGGCGGACGCTAGCAAGGAGATGTGACGGTTGGGTTACAAGTGGTGCGGTGTTTACTGCTCTCAAGCGCTGCTAGACTGGCGCTACATTGAATCTGGCAGGGGTAAACCATGAAGCCTTCCATTGCACTTGATTTGCAGCGATTAGCCGTTCGCGAGGTTGTCGGCCGCTTTCGTGTGGCAAACCCCCGTGTTTTCGGTTCGGCATTGTTGGGGACAGACACGGACGGGAGCGATCTCGATCTGTTGGTTGATCCGCTGCCCGGAGCCACCCTGTTTGATCTAGGTGGTCTTCAAGTTGAGCTGGAGGACTTGTTGGGCGTTACCGTTGACCTGCTGACGCCGGGAGATCTCCCGCTGAAGTTTCGTCAGCAGGTTCTTGATCAGGCCCGTCCCGTATGATCGAGAACAGGCTCGGCGACTACCTTGACCACATTCGCCAAGCCGCGAGTGATGCTTTGATTTTTGTCGAAGGCTTGAGTAAAGAAGAGTTCGCCGACGACAAGCGCACGCAGCAGGCGGTCATCATGAGTCTGGTTATCATTGGTGAGGCGGCAACCAAAGTGATGGATCGATATCCTGAGTTCACCGCCCTGAATTCGCAGGTTCCATGGCGTGCAATGCGCGGAATGCGCAATCGGATAGCGCATGGCTACTTCGATATCAATCTGGATGTGGTATGGGAAACAGTTCAGGTCGCTTTGCCTGAACTGCTTCAGGTCCTTCCCACTGAAAAAAGCTGATTGCACCTGCACTGAAACAAATGCAATTCCATCAATTTACGGCATCACCGGCGGTGTATACGCCAGCGTCGTCCCCAGCGCCCATAGCAACAGCAGCACCAGCGGCGTGTGCACCAACAGTTGCACGAACGAAAAGCCGATCAGATCCCGCGCCTTCAGGCCAAGTACGCCCAGCAACGGCAGCATGTAGAACGGGTTGATCAGGTTCGGCAGCGCTTCCGCTGCGTTGTAGATCTGCACCGCCCAGCCGAGGTGGTATTGCAGATCGTTGGCGACTTGCATCACGTACGGCGCTTCGATGATCCACTTGCCGCCGCCGGACGGAATGAAGAACCCGAGAATCGCCGAGTACACGCCCATCAGCAGCGCATAGGTGTCGTGGGACGCGATGCTGACGAAGAACGTCGAGATGTGGTGCGCGAGGGTTTGCGCATCGGCGCCTTTGACGGTGGTCATCAGCGCGGCGATCGAGCCGTACAGCGGGAACTGGATCAGCACACCGGTGGTGGTCGGCACGGCACGGGCCACGGCATCAAGGAAACTGCGCGGACGCCAGTGCAGGAGTGCCCCGAGCATGATGAACAGGAAGTTGTAGGTATTGAGCCCGGAAATCGCGGTGATCGCCGGTTTGGTCGAAAACTCGTGGAACAGCCATCCCGCCGCCAGCAGCACCAGCACGATGATCAGCAGCGGACTGTGTTCCAGCCATTCGCCCGGCCGGGTGCGCGGTTGCAGTGGCGGCAGGTTGAAGGCCGGGTCGATGCCGCAGGCCTTGGCGTCGCGCGCGGAGTTCGGCCCGGGCGCGGTGGCGTAGGCGATGATGATCGAAACCACGATCAGCGCCAGCAGCATGACGCCGGATTGCCAGAGGAAAATCGTTTCGGTGAACGGAATCACCCCGGTGATCGACAGAATCGACGGCGGCAGGCTGGCGGGGTTGGCCTGCAACTGCGCGGCCGACGAAGACAGACCCAGCGCCCACACCGCACCAAGGCCCAGATAGGCCGCGGCACCCGCTGCGCGATAGTCCATTTTCAGATCGGTGCGTCGGGCGAGGGCGCGGACCAGCAAACCGCCGAACACCAGCGACAGGCCCCAGTTGAGCAGCGACGCGACCATCGAAATCAATGCGACCCAGGCCACGGCGGAGCGGCCGTTTTTCGGAATGCGCGCCAGGCGATCAATCAGTTTGACAGCAGGTGGCGAGCTGGCGACCACATAACCGCCAATCACTACGAAAGCCATCTGCATGGTGAACGGGATCAGGCTCCAGAAGCCGTCACCGAAGGCCATCGCGGCATCCGTAGGTTTGGCGCCCATGGCCAGTGTGGCCAGTGCAACGATAATGACGGCCAACGCGGCGAAGACCCAGGAGTCGGGAAACCAGCGTTCGGCGAAACTTGAACAGCGCAGGGCAAAGCGCGCAGAGCGGCTATCTTCGATATCAACGGCCACGGGAGTACCTCGGATTTTTATGGTTATTGTGGTCCGCGGAAACAATCGCTCATCTCGACATCGCAGAGATTCCCTGTGGGAGCGAGCCTGCTCGCGAAGAGGTCGGCACATTCAACATCGAGGTTGCCTGAACTGACGCTTTCGCGAGCAGGCTCGCTCCCACATGGGGTTCACTGCGGTTGGCCGGCGTTGGCGTCGTCCCGCTGGACAGGCCTCAACAGTAAATCAAGCGAAGACGATTTGTGAGCAGGTTTTGCAAAACCATGACTATGGTCTAACGGGTTGTCCATCCGGCCATTTGCGTAGACCATGGGCGCCTTGGTTTTTTGCCTGCCAGAGTTCTTTGCCATGACTGCCCAAACCACGGCCAAACCTGCGCCGTTCAGCCGCTCCGACTACAAGACCCTCGGCCTTGCGGCCCTTGGCGGGGCGCTGGAGATTTACGATTTCATCATTTTCGTATTCTTCGCCCTGACCCTCAGCCAGTTGTTCTTCCCGCCGGAAATGCCTGAATGGCTGCGCCTGCTGCAAAGCTTCGGGATTTTTGTCACCGGTTATCTGGCGCGGCCGCTGGGCGGGATTCTGATGGCGCATTTCGCCGATCGCCTCGGGCGCAAGAAAGTCTTCAGCCTGAGCATCCTGATGATGGCGCTGCCGTGCCTGCTGATCGGGATCATGCCGACCTATGCCCAGATCGGTTACTTCGCGCCGCTGCTGTTGCTGGCGCTGCGCATCCTGCAAGGTGCGGCGGTCGGTGGCGAAGTGCCGAGTGCCTGGGTGTTTGTCGCTGAACACGCGCCAACCGGGCATCGCGGTTATGCCCTGGGCTTTTTGCAGGCCGGTTTGACCTTCGGTTACCTGATCGGCGCGCTGACCGCGACGTTCCTCGCGCAAGTCTTCACCCCGGCGGAAATCCTCGATTACGCCTGGCGCTATCCGTTCCTGCTCGGTGGCGTGTTCGGTGTGATCGGCGTCTATCTGCGCCGCTGGCTGAGCGAGACCCCGGTGTTCATGGCCATGGAAGCGCAACGTGAAGCGCGGGTCGAACTGCCTTTGCGCACGGTGCTGCGCGAACATCGGCTGGCGATGCTGCCGGCGATGTTGCTGACCTGCGTGCTGACCTCGGCGGTGGTGGTGTTCGTGGTCATTACGCCGACCATGATGCAGAAAACCTTCGGCATGACCGCCAGCCACACCTTCGCCCTGAGCGCCTTGGGCATCGTTTTCCTCAACATCGGCTGCGTGATCGCCGGTCTCCTGGTCGATCGCATTGGCGCCTGGCGCACGGTCATGCTCTATAGCCTGCTGCTGCCGCTGGGCATCGCCGTGCTTTACGGCTGCTTGATCATGGGCGGCAACTGGGTCGGGTTGGCCTATGCCATCGCCGGTCTCGCTTGCGGGGTTGTCGGCGCGGTGCCGTCGGTGATGGTCGGCCTGTTCCCGGCGCGCATTCGCGTGTCAGGCATCTCGTTCACCTACAACATTGCCTACGCCGCGTGGGCGAGTATTACGCCGTTGTTGCTGATCGGCCTGATGCCGTGGAGCCCATGGATCTGCGTAATATTCTGCGCGGTGATGGGCGTAGTGGGCATCCTCAGTGCGGCGTATTTCGGCTCGCGGATGCCGCGCACGGGACAGTGTCGGGTGGCCGGAACTGCCTGATGCGCTGAGCCAGAACTATTTTTGACTGACGAGTCTCAAGTGCTCTTCAGAAATGCTTTTCAAGGCCGATGGTTAGGCTGCATACCCGCTTTCTACCTGCCATCGGTGCTTTCCCATGTTCAACAAACGCTTGAAGCAAGAGCTGGCCGCTCTTCGTGAAGAACTCTCCAGCCTTCTGCAAGTGAAGGAAAGCCTGGAAAGCGAGATGCTGGTACTGAACCTTGAGCCGGACGGCCGGATTCAGTCGGTCAACCAGAACTTCCTCAACGAAATGTTCTACAAGAACCAGGACCTGATCGGCCGCGCGCTTGAAGACATCGTCCCGGCCCATGTGACGTCCGACGAATTCCACCTGCGTTTCAAGAACGCCATGACTCGCGGCGAGCATTTCGCCGGGGCCGTGCGCCTGTTGCGTGGCAACGGTGAGGAGGCGTGGTTGCGCTCGATCGTGCAGCCAGTGCGCTCTTCGGACGGGCGAATCAAGCATATCTCGTTGTTCGCCAGCGACCTGACCCGCACCATCGAAGCCTCCCGCGAGCACGAAAACCTGATCGGCGCACTGGTGCGTTCCACCGCCCTGATCGAGTTCGACCTCAACGGTAACGTGCTGAACGCCAACGATCGCTTCCTCAGCGGCATGGGTTACAGCCTGGCGCAGATCAAGGGCAAACATCACCGCATGTTCTGCGCACCGGAGGAATACAACAGCGCCGAGTACCAGAACTTCTGGCGCCGCTTGAACAACGGCGAATTTGTCGCCGATCGGTTCAAACGGATCGATAGCCATGGTCGTACCGTGTGGCTGGAGGCGTCCTACAACCCGGTGGTCGATGCCAACAACAAACTGTACAAAGTGGTGAAGTTCGCGACAGTGATCACCGATCAGGTCAACCGCGAACAAGCCGTTGCCGATGCGGCCAGCATTGCCTACAGCACCTCGCAACAAACTGACAGCACGGCGCAGCGTGGTACCACCGTGGTGACTGAAGCGGTCAACGTGATGCGCGACTTGTCGCGGCACATGCAGGCCGCCGGTGAAGGTATCGAAGCACTGAACGAGCAATCGCTGGTGATTGGCACCATCGTCAAAACCATCAGCGGCATTGCTGAACAGACCAATCTGTTGGCGCTCAACGCCGCGATCGAAGCCGCCCGAGCAGGCGAGCAGGGCCGCGGGTTTGCCGTGGTGGCCGACGAAGTGCGGCAACTGGCCTCACGCACTAGCCAGGCGACCGAAGAGATTGTCGGTGTCGTGCGGCAGAACCAGGAAATGGCGCGTAACGCCGTAGCGCTGATGACCGACGGCAAGCTCCAGGCCGAGCAAGGGCTGGCGCTGGCGGCGGAGGCCGGGACGGTGATCGTCGAGATTCAGGATGGCGCGCAGAAAGTCGTGAATGCCGTCGGCCAGTTCGCCAATCAACTCTCCAACTAATCTCCACCGATCCATTGTGGGAGCGAGCCTGCTCGCGAAGGCATCAGTTCACTCAGCATTGCTGTTGACTGACACACCGCTTTCGCGAGCAGGCTCGCTCCCACCGAATCTGTGTTTCTTCAGTGACAGCGCTACAATCGGCTCCTTTTCCCCGGAGCAGAACCCCATGAGCGATTCCCACCGCCGCCCGGTTCCCCTGAACAAAGCCTACCGCCTGCTCAATCACGGGCCGACCGTGCTGGTCAGCGCCGCCCACGATGGCCAGCGCAACATCATGGCTGCCGCGTGGGCCATGCCGCTGGATTTCGAACCGCCGAAAGTCGCGGTCGTCCTCGACAAATCCACCTGGACCCGGCAGCTGCTCGAAGCCTCCGGCACCTTCGTCCTCAACGTGCCTTGCGTCGATCAGGCCGACATCGTGCAAACCGTGGGCAATACGTCGGGACTGGAAATCAACCAAAACCAGGGGCAAGACAAGTTTCAGGTGTATGGCCTGCAGACCTTCGCCGGCGAGCAAGTCGAGGCGCCACTGCTCGACGGTTGCGTTGCCTGGCTCGAATGCCGCTTGCTGCCCGAGCCGCGCAATCATGAGCAATACGACCTGTTCCTCGCCGAAGTCATCGCTGCCCACGCCGATGAACGTGTGTTCAGCGAGGGGCGTTGGCATTTTGAAGGGCACGACGGTTTGCGCACCTTGCACCATGTCGCGGGCGGGCATTTCCTGAAGATTGGTGATGCGGTGGATGGCAAGACGTTAGTGATTTGAATGGTCGTTGATGGCAAAACATTGCCGGATGTTGCAAGGTGGAGGGCATCGTCGAACCCATCAGGCGCATGCTCCCATGGATCTTTCCTTTTCGAGTTATCTGGCACCGTTGCTGTCGCTGGCCCTGTTGTGGACGGTGGCTGTGGTCACGCCCGGCCCGAACTTCTTCAACATCGCGCAACTGGCGGTCAGCCGTTCTCGCCGACATGGCGTCGTCGCGGCGCTCGGCGTGGCCAGCGGAACGGTGTTGTGGGGACTGGCGGGCGGCTTGGGTATTCAGTCGCTGTTCAGTGCCGCGCCGACGCTATACCTGAGCTTCAAGATTGCCGGCGGCTGTTACCTGATCTACCTCGGGCTCAAGCAGTTCAAGCGCAAGGCACCGATTGTTGCCGGCACGCTGGATGACTCGGAGCAGACATTGCTCGGCGCATACGGCCGGGGCTTTCTGGGCAATATGACCAACCCTAAATCCGCAGTGTTCGTCGCCACCATCTTCGCCACCGCCATGCCGGCCCACATCCCGCCGTTGTTGCTGGCACTGGCGGTGCTGACCATGGCGACGCTGTCGTTCAGTTGGTATTGCAGCGTGGCGCTGTTCTTCGCCAGCCGACGGATCGCCAGTGTTTACGAGCGGTCACGGCAGTGGCTGGATCGGTTCGCGGGCGGTTGCTATCTGTTGTTTGGTGCGCATCTTGTGGCCAATCGCTGAGGCCGCTTTTACGGCCTCGGCAACTGCCTCAAGCTTTCAACGGAATGTACAACTCGACCACGCTGCGCGGGTCCATCGGGCCGAAAAAGCGCTCGCCGCAGTACTCGAACTCGATCCCTTCGGTGGGAGTCATGCCAGCGGCAGGCAGCCATTCGCTGTAGGCGGCGCGAAAGGTTTCCGGCAGCGTCGTGACGGTGCCGTGGTGTTCGACACGAGCGTACCGACGAGCAGGTATCTGCAACTCGACCATGCCTGAAACCAGTGGCGCATCGAGCCCCACCGGCAGGCCGGCGACGTAGCGCCATTGCCCGTCCTCCAGTGGCTGGCACACGCCGAAAGTCCCGAACGGTTCGTGCAGTCGGTCAATTTCCTCTTCTCGCGGTACAAACCGCTGCCACATATCGGCGATAGTGCCTTCATCCCCCTGCTGCCAGGTCATGCCCATGATGCGCAGGGCAGGGTAGTCGACCCGTTCAGGCGTTTGCATGGCCGGCAACGGACGATCAGGTTGCGCAAGATAGCGGGTCAATTGTCCCAAGACGTTTTCACTGCGCTGGATATCGGCCTTCAATTGTTGCGCATGCTGTTCGAGCGCTTCACGCAGATTGATGACACTGTCCAGCCCGCCGTTGGCGGCCAGCAGCCGAATCTCTTCCAGCGCCAGACCCAGTTGTTTAAGCCAGATGATCCGCCCGAGGGTAACGATCTGTTCCGGCCGGTAATAGCGATAGCCGTTGTCGCGCCCGGTGGCTGCCGGACTGAACAGGCCGATGCTGTCGTAGTGGCGCAAAGTCTTGGTGGTGAGCCCGTGGCAGCGGGCCATTTGTCCGATGGTAAACATGAAACCTCTCCTTTTGGCTGCTTGGGCGCAACGGTAAAGCTTGCCCCAAGGGCAAACTCAATCCCTTGACTGCTCCAACCGTAATTTGATGACTTCGGTCGGGCTACAGCGCGCAAAGTGCCTGGCTTCGTACGCTTCGATCAAAGTGATCATGGCCTCGAAGTAATCACCTTCAGGAGTGCCACGTTCCGGTTCATTGTCGAAAAGCGCTGAAATATATTGCAGCACGGCACGGTAGTCTTCTTCGGTATGAAGCATGTTCATGGATTACGCCATTTCGGCGGGCTATGACTGCGACTTGTCGTGACCTCTCACTCGACCTTTGGCTGTGAGAAAAATCCGATGCCTGTACGGGCATCGGATTTTTTATGCGCCGCAGTAATTACGCCTCCGGCTGAACGTTATCCAGCGCCTGATTCACCGCCAGTTCACTCAGCATGACAATTTGCGCGATGCCCAGCGCGGTCTTGCGGTGCGCGGTATCCAGTACGGCGGCAAAATTGTTGAGCATTTCGGTGACCGAACTCAACGTTTCGCTGGCATTGGCCAGCAACGATTCGGTGTCGTACACCGGGTTCGCGAGGTACATCGGTTCGTATGGACGATCGGACGCAATGAGGTGAGCGGTCGGTTTGAGGTAGTGGTCGAGGGCGCGGTCGGCCGCTTCGTTGAGTTTTTTGCTGTCGATGGAGGCGTAGGGGGAGGTTGGGTCGGTATTTGTTTCGGGGGGATTGGGTGTTGGTTTTTTCATGGTGTTCTCCGATCAGGATTGGAGCTGGCCGATTCGGTTTCCGAACGAATAGGTGGCAGCTGTGCGCAGGTTGGAAACCCGGGGAACGGAGAACCCGGTTGACCCGAAGGTCTCCCACGCACAGCCGCCATAACGGAGTGCACACCATGAAGGTGCGCAAGGATACGTTATGAAAGGAGCTTGTGCGCTCGGTTCTACTCGGGGTTTCCAATCCCGGCCGCTGAATTGGCAGCGACGAGTACAGGCTAGAGAGCTGACGTCCGACGGACAACCTGAAAACCTTGTGGGACGGTTCTGTGTTTTTCCTCACATGTTTAAACATTGAAAACCTGCCCGGCGGATAAGCAAGGCCCTGTACTCGTTGTTCACCCAATAAAAAAGGCCTACCTCCCGGTAAGCCTTTTCTGTTCACTGCGTAGCCTCAATCCCCCAACGCTTCCCCTTCACGCCGTGGATCCGCACCACCTGCCAACGACGCTTTCCCCTGCGCATCCTTGACCCGCACGATGGCCTGGGTGCCGCTGGTCATATCGATCTCGTTTACCGCATGCCCTTTGTCCTTCAGCGCCTGAATCAGCGCCGGGCTGAATTGGCCTTGTTCCAGTTCGGTCGGGCCGTTGCGGCTGCCGAAGTTGGGCAGGCTGATGGCGCTTTGCGGGTCGAGGTTCCAGTCGAGCAGGCCGACGGTGGTTTTCGCCACGTATTCGATGATCTGCGAACCACCCGGTGAGCCGACGCTGGCGAGGAATTCGCCGCTGTTGCGGTCGAAGATCAGCGTCGGCGCCATCGACGAGCGTGGACGTTTGCCGGGCTCGACGCGGTTGGCGACTTTCTGGCCGTTCTCTTCGGGGATGAACGAGAAGTCGGTCATCTGGTTATTCAGCAGAAAGCCCTGAACCATCAAGTGCGAGCCGAACGCAGCCTCGATGGTGGTGGTCATCGACACGGCGCCACCGAGGTCATCCACCGCGACCACTTGCGAGGTCGAGATGCGTAGCGGCGAGCGGTCCGGCGCGTAGGCCACCTGCACGCCTGGCGGTGTGCCCGGTTTTGCGCTGCCCATGCTGCGTTCGCCGATCAGGCTGGCGCGACTGGCGAGATAACCAGGGTCGACCAGGCCTTTGACTGGCACCGGTACGAAGTCGGTATCGGCGACGTATTGCGCGCGGTCGGCGTAGGCCAGACGTTCGGCTTCGGCAATCAAATGCACGGCTTGCGGATCTGGCTCAATGCCGGCCGGTTTGTCGGTTTTCACCGGTTTGAGTGGTGTCAGGGAAAGGCGCGGATCGCGGGTTTCCAGCGCCTGCAAAGTGCCGAGAATCTGCGCCACGGCGATGCCGCCCGACGACGGTGGCGGCATGCCGCAGACCTGCCAGCGTTTGTAGTCGGTGCACAGCGGCGCGCGTTCCTTGGCCTGATAGTGCTGCAGATCGTTCAGCGACAGGCTCCCCGGGTTGGCGTGGCCCTGAACCTTGGCGACGATTTCTTCAGCAATCGGGCCTTTGTACAAAGCGTCGGCGCCTTCGTTGGCAATGCGTTTGAGCACCGCGGCCAATGCCGGGTTTTGCAGACGCGTGCCGACGGCTTTGACGCTGCCATCGGCGTTAAGGAAGTATTTGGCCATGTCGGGTGACTGGCGGATCACCGGGTCTGATTCCAGCAACGAATGCAGGCGAGGCGAGATCGCAAAACCTTGCTCGGACAGCTTGATTGCCGGTTCAAACAGCTTCGCCCATGGCAGGCGACCGTGTTGTTTATGCGCCATCTCCAGCGCACGCAATACGCCCGGCGTACCGACCGAACGACCGCCGATCTGCGCCTGCGGGAACGACATCGGTTGGCCGTCGGCGCGCAGGAACAGTTTCTCGGTAGCACCGGCCGGCGCGGTTTCGCGCCCGTCATAGGTGCGCACCTGTTTACCGTCCCACAACACGATCATCGCGCCGCCGCCGATCCCGGACGATTGCGGCTCGACCAGCGTCAGCACCGCTTGCATGGCAATTGCCGCATCAATCGCCGAACCGCCCTGACGCAGCATCTCGCGACCTGCCTCGGCAGCGAGCGGGTTGGCAGCGGCGGCCATGTGTTTGCTGGCGTGGCGGGTTTGCAGATCGGTGCGGTAACCGGAAGCGGCTTCCGGTGCCAACGGCAGGGTCGAGGAGGGAGGGGCGTTGCACGCGGTGAGGGTCAGGGCGCTGATGATCAGCGTCAGGGCTGGCAGGCGAAAGCGGCTCAAGGGCAAGGCTGAAAACACGCGGGCTCTCCGTCCGTGGGATAAAAGTCTGAGGGACTTTATCGACCGCTCGGTCGCGACGCAAACCGGCGGGCATTTTTGTCTTTCTTTTCGGGGCGGATGTTCGCTAGGGTCAGCGTCAAAGCCATCGAACTGAAACAAGCCCCTGTGGGAGCGAGCCTGCTCGCGAATGCGGTGTGTCAGCCAGCCTGAATGTTGAATGCGAAACCGCTTCGCGAGCAGGCTCGCTCCCACACATACAAGATCAACAAGAGGCCGAACATGCACAGCGAGTTCCCCACCGAATCCAGCTACCGCGATCAACGCGAACAGTTCATCACCGCCGCCAACGCCGCCGGTGCCACGCTCACGTCGTACGCACATCCACGTTGCGGGCCATTTGGCGAACCGTTGAGCACCGACGTCGCCATACTCGGCGATCCACAGGCCAAACGCCGGCTGGTAGCGCTCAGCGGTACCCACGGAGTCGAGGGCTATTACGGCTCGGATTGTCAGATCGAATGGCTGAAAACCTTCGAACCCGGTTCGCTGCCCAAGGATGTCGCGGTGGTGATGGTTCACCTGATCAACCCATGGGGCACGGCGTGGTTACGCCGGGTCAACGAAGACAACATCGACCTCAACCGCAATCACCTCGATTTCACCGGGCCGTTGCCGGATAACCGCGCTTACGCCGCGCTGCATGAAATCTATGCATGCACTGATTTGAATGGCCCCGAGCGGAAACGCGCCGATGCCATGCTCGATACGCAGATCAAAGAACACGGCTGGCCGGCGGTGATGTCGATTGTCGAGGGCGGTCAGCACAGCCATCCGGATGGACTGTTTTATGGCGGTCGTGCGCCGAGCTGGTCGAATCGCATGTTGCATCAAATCATCGATGCGCATGTGGCTGGCGCTGAAACCGTGATGTGTTTCGACCTGCACACTGGCGCCGGCGAGTACGGGCATCCGATGTTGCTGACCATCACCCAGGCACCTTATCCGGCACTCGCGCAAGCGCAGGCGATTTACGGCCCATGGCTTTACACACTGCACACCGGCGCCGAGACCTTGAGCGAAACCGGTGTGGCGGCGACGGCCACCGGATACACCTCCCAGGCGTTGCTCAATGCGTTGCCCGGCGTGCGACTAATGCCGTTCGTGATCGAGTGCGGGACGTATCCAGGGCCGGATGTGCATCGTTATTTGCGCGATGACCACTGGTTGCATTTGCACGGCGATCCATTGGATGCGGAAGGGCGTGAGATCAAACTGAAGCTACTGGAGCAGTTCTATCCGGCTGATCCGGACTGGCGCGCAATGGTCGGTTTGCGCACTCGGCAGATTTGGGCGAAAGGGTTGGCGGCCCTATCGGTAGAGATTTTTGAATAGGTCAGACATAGCCCTGTGGTGAGGGGATTTATCCCCGATGGACTGCGCAGCAGTCCCATTCATTTGCACTGAAGAGAGGGGGGCGCTGCGCACCCCATCGGGGATAAATCCCCTCGCCACGGGTTCGGTGTTGTCTCAAGGTATAAAAAGCGCTTATTGCTTAAATCCGGGCAGGCCATGTGCGGCACGCCACTCTTTTATGGTTTCGGTGATGCCTTCAGGGGTGCAATCAGCGCCATCCTCCGGCCAATAAATCAGGTCAGTACCGGCGGGATGCTCGGCGAGTTCACAGAATTTATCCAATAGATCCGCCAACACCATCTCTGGCGTGCCATCCCCATTAGAAGTGAATATTTCCTGCAATAAGCTAATGAATTGCTCTTCGGTGTAATCAGTAATTTTATTTGCCATGAGGTTGATTCCGGTGAACATCTATATGGTTTTTTGGGGTGCTAACCCTTAAGTTTTCGATGTCATACACAGCACCACCTTCCGATACCCATACAACGTGATGCAGTTCGTAAGTTTTTCTTTTACCCGCAGCATCTTGATACCGGGCATGAGGCGCGCTGCCACTGCGCATAAGCGCGATATTCTGCGGTTTAAATTGCTCAGCCAATTCTGGATCATTCACAACCTCAATCCAAAACGCCTTTCTGAAGGCATCAAAGCTTGAAAACTCCCGCCCCCTCAGCCTGTCCGCAATCCGTGTCGGAATCGGCGCACCGATCCCCGTTCCCGCCCCAGCAAGCCATATCCCCGACACATCCTCTCCAACCCCCGTCACTGTGCCCGGCGTCAGTCTGGCCGGTTTCGAAAACACCACATACAGCGACTTCAACCCGGTCTCTGCCGGGAACACGAGAATACAATCCTCGGCAGTTATGTCCTCGCCGGGCAGGCCTTCTATCTGGCTGTCGGTGTTCTGCGCGATCGGATGAACAAGGATCGTGTTCAGTTGTTCGCCGTGTTCGGGATACACCAGCGGCGGCATTGCACCGAGTGGCCCGCGTTGCGGCGTCCACAAAATCGTGATGCCGTTGAGCTTGGCCTCCATGGCGGTCTTGTCGCTGTTCCACTCGACTTTGACGGTACGCACCGAGTCATCGCCCGAGGCGCCGGTGTGGATGCCGTAGACCTGCATGACCCCTTCGGCGTCACGCCGGAACTGGAAGCGCACGCGGGTGGTGGCGCGGGTCATGCGGCGTAATTCGTCATCGGTGTGCAGCGTGCCGTCGCCCATTCGGGTCGGCAGCATCCCGAGGATGAACACGCTGGCCGGCCCGCCCGCGCCGCGAATTGCCCAGTTGAGGCGTTGTTGCAGAATCCCGCCGCCGGCTAAACGGCCCAAGGCCAGATCGGCACCTATCGCCGTCGCGACAGCGGTGCTGGCTGACGGAAAGAGCATGGCCCCCGCGACCATGATCTTGCCGAAGTTGGCGGCAGATTCAGGCAGCGTACCGGCGTCCGTTCGGCACCAGTTACCCGGCGTGCAGGACTTGGCGAACACTTGATCTTCGCGGGGCTTGGGCGTTGGCCATTCATCCTTTTCGATGTACACCGGTTCCGGTGCTTTAGGCACATGCCACGAGGCCCATGAAGTGCCACCGTTGTAGCGTCTCCAGAGCCAGTCAACTTCGAAGAGGAATTTGAATCGAGCCACGACAACTCCCTGTATGGCTTTGAATCGAGCCAGGGAAGCTTGTCGGTCAGTGGGGATTTCGGGCAAACCGCAGGGGTGAGTTTTATGCGCCTGGATTTACGAAAAATCCAATTCGTACTTGGATCGAATCCGTTTCCTACAGCGCTCTCTCGGTCTGTTGATTTGGCGATTGATACAGATGAACCAGCGGTGTTTCGCGCTTGTAGTCCTTCGGTTTGCATGGCGGGGCAGTCTGCATTTCTCCTACAGACTTTTCAGGTCGACAACTTACGCGCCTTTACCTGAGGATGTTTTCTGTTGTTTTTTCCAGGATGGATTTCAGATGAAATGGATGAGTCCGTTGCCATTCAACTCTATTTTCAGTCGGCCATTGTCATGAGCATTTCCAACGAGGATCGCGATTTTCTGGTGGCGATGGGCAGTCGCATTGCTCACTTACGCACCGTGCACGAGATCACACAGACGCGGTTTGCACGGGCTTTAGGTCTTTCCCGGCAGACCTTTCAGGGCTACGAGGAGGGCACGCGCAGCATGCCGGTCACGACGCTGGTGAAGATGGCATTTGCGCTTCGCGTGCCTGTTGAAGACCTGCTCGGGGTTCCCTCGTACACGGAGAAGCCCAGACGCAGTTTGACTTCGACGTGGTATCGACGGCTGCAGTCCATCAATGAGCTTTCGAAGGTCCAGCAGAAGGTCATTGCGCAGATGCTCGACGCCCTGATCGCACAGGCAGCGACCAAAACGAGCAACGAAGAAAAAGAAGTTTGAAGTAACCCGAGGAACGCGGAGCCAAGGTGCGACAACACCTTGGAGTAACAGATTGCCGAGACTTTTCTCGAGGCATAAAAAAACGGCCTACCTTTCGGTAAGCCGTTTTTAGTACTTGGTGGTACACAGACATTTGAACTGGATATTTAACGTGCTGTTTTTATTGCTTATTTTTATTTTAATCTTTTCATGGGATACACCGGGGGATACACGGCGCTGTCTGCTGGGGCATTTCTGGCCCGTTTCACGCTGACTTAAAAAGCCGTCGAGTTTCGCTACTCCGCCCCCGACGAACGGTATCGTAATCGTGATAGCCGCCAGTGCAAAGGTATGGTCATTACCACCACTCCTTTGATGGAACAGTCCAAAGTGGCCGATTATCTCGTTCCTCACTTTGGAGGGGCCATCGCCACACTTTCGCGGCGATGGTGCGGGCGCCGTGCGGCCGTTCTACCACACCGACGCGTTCTTGCCATTCCCCGCGCCAGCACCACCCCGGATCAGGGTAGTGGTTGTTCATGGGGTGTTTCGCGAAAGGGTGTTGTCCGGGATTCTCCGTAATAGCCTGGGTTCCCATTCCGGTATGGCAGGTGCTGCGATGACCTGGGATGATCAGAAGAAAAGATCGGCGTATGGCAGATAACGATGGTTCATCGACCGCTCAGATGAACTCGGTAATGTTGGCCACTCGACTCCTCAGCATTCGTTTCCGCAAAAAGCCTTTTACCTCGAGCGAAAGCTCACTCCAATCGAGCAGCTCTATGTTGGCGGTGGTGTAGCAACCCTTAGCTTTCATCGCATTGTAGTTTTCTCGCTTAGTCACGATATGGACCTTCTCCATGAGGTATATCGCATCGATGAATTCCTGGCAGTTTTCGCCTTCCGCCATATGACGCCCAATTAATTTTGTTAGCTCGTGCTGAATCCTATGGAAATGCTCTAACACAAGCTCGCCTTCCAGATTGGCCAGCGCGGCGCTCGAGACTTTGCCAGTAAACATACAAATCCGCCGTCTCAGACCTGGCCCGATGATGTGTGTATAAATGCCTCGAACGGCGGTCGGATTGAAGGCTCCGCTTTTAGCGGCGTACATCATGACGTCGTAACATTTGGTGAGCGTATCGTTGAGCGTTAGTGGTGAGGCCATGGCATTCCCATCGTCATGAGCAGCTGCTTTCATTTGAGCCTTAGTGCCTTCTTTACGTTGATGCAGAGGTCCATCTGGCAGATGGCGGAATATATCTGGTACCTACAGGCGCATTTCCCTGATTACTCGCCTTGGCTCGATTCCCCGCGAAAGGGCGCGCCTGGCGTCCTTGGTGAGTTGGTCGAGTGCTTGCTCCTCGAATACCGCCGCCATTGCGCTGGCCTTCCTAACGATCAGCAGCGCCAGCTCCGGCGGAAGCACCATCTTGTCGGCGGGTAGATAATCACAGTCAATGACGGACACGGCTCTATCCTCGGTACGCGGTGGATGCTGGCGCCGGAATGAAGCCGGGGCCAGCAGATGACCTGCAGATATTACCAGCGGAACGTGAGCAACTACCTGGAAACCGGGGGTTGGCCAAGCTGGCAAGTCGACCAGCTTCCGCTCCAGGGTGAACAGCTCGTTCGCCACCTGCTCCGACCTGCTGTCAGGTCGCCGGAAGCCCCGGAAAATACTTGACGAGCACCAGGCTCCAGCACGCCACCGTTAACGCTGTAAGCTGCGCATTGCTTGGGCTGCGGGCAACTTGCCCGTGTTCTGTCGTCGGAAATCCGTCTAGGGCCTGTCTAGTATTGCCTGGCGCGCTAAGCATTTTTCTGGCCCGGTATTTCACCGCCCCATCGCGCCAGGATATTGATTGAGCACCCACCTTGACGGCTGCCCCCCGAATTTTAGACGGGGCTGGTGCTGGTCAGGCAGCCCGAATGCTCGCAAAGCCTTGGCCTGCTTGGCTTTGAGCGTTCCCACTGCTGGTGGTGCCAGATAAATCCGTCAAGACCTGTCAAGAATTTCGTCAAGGCTGGTCAAGGATTCGGCTCTCGGAGCCGCCCGCCAAGGGTATGCCCAAAATTCTGGACGTGGTGTGTATCTGGACTGCTACGCCGATCTGTCGGATTCCTTGATCGCTGGGGCTCCCGGCCTGAATCGGGTTGCGTGCCGCGCCGCGATCCGTCCAGAGCTGTCCAGAATTATTTGCCTCCTCACGTCTGCCCCAGGCTGCCGGCGGCGGTCAGCTCAGCAATGCCCTGGCGAATGAACACTAGATTCTCGTCGAGTGTTTCAAGTGCGCCGCGAACGTTGTTGGCAATGTCTGCCGATCCGCGCTGCTCGACCCAGTTGTAAAGCGGCGCCCAAGGCGAGCTGGTTCTGATTGAGGCGGTCGAACAGGTTAGCGATGAGTTTGGTATCCGTCATGGTGGTTTCTCCGTGTTTCGAAAGAGCGTAGCACCGGCGCCGTGAATGCCTGGAATCACCTTTACTTGGTTTGCGTCTTCCGGCGGGAAAGTGCCCTGGCGATGTGATACGGGATTTCCCCGCATCTAATGCGTGAGCCCAGCCCGCAGGGGCCGCTGCGGGTTCTCAGGCGGCCACGCTCGCCGAATCCGTCTCATGCCTGTCTCACATTCGTCAGCGATTCGGTAAAGGCCGGGTAAAAGTAGGAGGGCCGAAAGCGCCGTATTCGTCTGGGGTCTGTCAGGGGTATCAGCGGCCACGGTGCGCTTGTTTGACGGGGTGTCCACGCGATAAGCCTCAGACGCCCACCCGGCGTGGTTTTGGTCTGATGTCTGTCTTGCATTCCGTCAAAGTGTGGTCAAAGTAAATGCCGGCACCAGCGTGTTGGGATCTACACGGTGAGCTGAATTCAACACTCAATGCTGGCGCGATCGTGCGTGCCTTCCAATCGAACCCGCGTCGTGGGTTTGGTCTGGGCTTGGCCAGGTTGCCAGTGGAAACCACTGCAAAACCCTGGAAACCACAGTGGAAACCAGCGCCTGGCAACCATAACTTTTGATAACAGGCTGGCGGGCTGGTTCGCACCAGGTTCGCGTAAGAGGGTGCGAACCAGAAGTGCGAACCTCAGTGCGAACCTGCTGCCTGTACGCACCCGAGTGCGTACCAACCGTGCGTACTGAGCTGCGTACTTCCTGTGCGCAATTTGCGCAGTTATTGCGCAGTCCAGAGGCCGTTGCTGAGGCTTGAGTATCTGCGGGCCGCCATGGGCATCACGCGGCCCAATGCGTGAATATGCTGCGTGAAGGGTGCGTGAAACCTTGAAGGGGGAAGGCTTCGCGCATTGACCTGATGCGCGACGGACGTGCGCGACGAACTGCGCGAAACACGCCGCCGGAACTGGGCGCCAGCCTTCCGTGGGGTTGTTCTGCAAATTGGTCATTGATGGTGGTCACCGTGTTTGGTCACTGCCCGGGTATCCATCTTGGATCGACGTCAACCGTGGATACCTGGGTGGATACTGGTAGATTTCGACGCAAAGCTGCCTTTCATTAGGGCCTGCTAACGGCCATTAGCGCACGTTCGATCACGGATTACGTTACAAGCTTCGACTGCACTAGCGCTATGCCGTTTAACGCTCCGCGACAGCACTGACTTATTGCTCGCGGGTTGAGTGACCAAGGGGCATTGAGCCGAGTTTCTTTCTTCGCAGAAGAGTGTGCGTGTCCCGACCGAGATACCGTTCAGACAAAGTCTCAAAGCGTAATGTCATCTGTAATCAGCCATTAATTGCAGTGAGAAATTTCCTACAGCCAGAACGGCTAATTCCTTCAAGTAGGGTTAGCTAGGCCCGCCACTATAGCCATCTTCGAGTCTGCAAAGCGGTTGATGAAGATGGTCTCACCACGTGTTCTGGTAATGGAAAACCACAGTCCCCGGCGCAGCGCTCTGGTCAATATGTTACGTCGTCTCGGAGTAAGGGAGGTGTTGCAAGCCAGCACCAGCGAACAGGCGATGATCCTTATGCAGCGAACCGGCGGCGTGGATATTGTGCTGTGCAACCTGGGGAGCAAGAGTTCTGAGCAAGTGGAGTTCCTGCGCTATGCCAGCCAAATCGGTCTGGTGCAGGCCGTTGGATTGTCCAATGAGATGCGTCCGGAGCTATGTCGGGCCTTGAGCCACATGGATTTTTTTTCGGGTGTACAACTACTTGGCATCCTGAGTACCCCGTTGCAGCCACAAGCGCTGGATCGCTTGCTTAAGCGCTATCGGTCGGTACCGCCGGCACCGCTCAAACCTCCGGCGGGGGCACCGCTGCCCAGCGAAGAAGAGATACGCCTGGGCTTGGCCCTGGGCGAGTTCCGCAGTTGGTTCCAGCCCAAGCGGATGATGAACGATGGCAGTCTCGCTGGCGTGGAGGCTTTGGCGCGCTGGGAACATCCTTCCCGTGGTTTATTGTTGCCCAAGGATTTCCTCGCGGCGGTGCTGGCTTATGACCTGATCGATGAAATGTTCAAGCAACTGCTCGAACAAGGCCTGAAATTGCTCGCCGTGCTGCATCGGCAGGGCTCCGAGCTGGAAATGTCGTTCAACTTGCATGCTTCGCAACTGGCCCGCCATGGTCTGATCGAGCATATCCAGGGCGCACTGCAACGCTACGGCCTGTGCGCTTCGGTGTTGGTGTTCGAGCTGGCTGAAAACGGCTTGCTGGACTTGCAATCTCCCACCCAGGAAAACCTGCTGCGCCTGCGCTTGATGGGCTGCGGCTTGTCGATCGATGATTTCGGCGTGGGTTTCTCGTCACTCAAGTTGCTGTGCCAATTGCCGTTCAACCAGATCAAGCTCGATGGCGACCTTATCCGCACCTTGAATGAGCCGCGTAGCCAAGCCATGGTCGGCAGCACTCTGGCCCTGGCCCGGTCGCTGGACATGAGCCTGGTGATTGAGGGCGTCAGCAGCCGGCATATTCGTGATGCTCTGATCAGCCTCGGTTGTGAAGTGGGCCAGGGGTTTTTCCTAGCCCGGCCAATGACCGGCCACGACCTCCTGCATTGGCTGGCGCGTGAGGATGTACAGCCGGTAACTTCGCCGGTGTGTTAGGCGGCAAAACCTCAGAATTTTCCTACACTTCAGTCGTGTTCGTGTAACTTGAGCGACGCGTCGGCTGGTCGTTTATCCATCGTTTTGCGTCGACCGAAGCCTTCCGGCGCGCCTTACAGGAGGTTACATGTATACCGCTTTGGTTGTGGATGACCATCCCTTCATTCGCTCGTCCGTCAAGATGCTGCTCAGCCAGGTTCAGTTCGAAGTCGTGGCCGAAGCGGATAACGGCGCAGATGCCGTGCAATTGGCACGCGAGCATGTGCCCGACCTGATCATTCTCGACATCGGCATGCCCAAGCTCGACGGCCTTGAGGTGCTTAACCGAATCGCGTCCCTGCGCCTGCCGAGTAAAATCCTGATATTCACCTCGCAGTCGGCGCTGTTCTATTCAATGCGCTGCATGAAAGCCGGTGCGGCAGGGTTTATTTCCAAGACCAATGACATGGAGGAAGTGACCAAGGCGATCAAGGCGGTGATGGACGGCTACACCTTCTTTCCCAACCTGGCACACAGCTCGGTACGGCGCAGTGATCTCGAGGCCACGGACCACGAGTTGATCCAGAATCTCTCTGACCGTGAACTGACGATTTTGCAACAACTGTCCCAAGGGCTGACCAACAAGGAAATCGGCGACGCCATGCTGATCAGCAACAAGACAGTAAGCACATACAAGACTCGCCTGATCGAAAAGCTCAACGTCAAATCGGTGGTGTACCTGGCCGATTTTGCCAAGCGTAATAACCTCATCTGAATGAACACTTTTCTTCGACACGGCTTGCTGGGCCTCCTGTTGCTCGGTTCCCTGGGCAACGCCCTGGCGGCGCCGCAAATGCTCAAGCTGCACGGGCGCTCCGACGTCAGCGACTACAGCGTGGGCCTGGACGAGGCCGACTGGGGCTGGCTACGGAGCAAGGGCACGCTGGTGTTGGGGTCTTCGGCGCCGGACTACTCGCCGTTCAGCATCACCAGTAACCGCCACGATTACGAAGGTTTCACAGCCGACTACGCGCAGTTAATGGCGCAGCTGCTGCACGTCAACGTGCGCGTGCAGCGGTATGCCTCGCGCAATGAGGTGCTGGCGGCGCTCAAGTCTGGCGACGTCGATATGCTGGGCAGTTCCAACGGTTTTGAGGCAGCGGACGCGGAGCTTCAGCTGTCTGACGCCTATGCAGAGGACCAGCCGACCCTGGTCAGCCGGGTCGGCGACAGCCAGAACCTCGACCCCGAACTGGCCGGCAAGCGCGTGGCAATGCTTTACCACTACCTGCCACCCAAAACCGTGGAAGACTTTTATCCCAAGGCCACCCTGCAGCTGTACCCGTCCACCCTCAGCGCCATAGGCGCCGTGGCGTTCGGCCAAGCCGATGTGTACCTGGGGGACGCGATCAGCGCCAATTACCTGATCAACCGCAACTACCTGAACAACGTGCAACTGGCGGACTTCTCTCGCCTGGAAGTCAGCAACTTTTCGTTTTCGGTAAAGCGTGATAACACGCGCCTGCTGCGGATTATCAATGCGTCACTGGCGGCGGTCCCGGTTACCGAGCGCCAGACCATCCTGCGCCGCTGGAGCGCAGGCGGAGCAAGCATGCCTGGTCAGCATCCGTTACATTTCAGCGTCAGTGAGCAGCGTTGGTTGGACAAGAACCCACGGTTGCGGGTGGCGATTGATGAAGGCTTCCTGCCAATGTCGTTCTACGGCGCCGACGGCGAATTTCGTGGTATCAGCGCCGACGTCCTGGCCAAGGTGGCCCTGCGGACCGGCTTGAAGTTTGATATCCAGCGGGTGAGTTCGGTGCGCGAGATGATCGACTCCATCACCAGCAACGAGGCTGATCTGCTGATCACCATTACCCCAAGCGAACAGCGCGAAGCGGTCCTGCGCTTTACCCGCCCGTACCTGGCCACGCCGTTTGTACTGGTCAGTCGTACTACGGCCGGCAGCCCCAGTACCCTAGACGATATGCATGGCAAGCGACTGGCGGTCATCAGCGGCGACTCCAGCCGCGACATGCTAACCGAGCAATACCCGGACATCCGCCTGGTGGATGCCGACAGCGCCCATGACGCGATGGAGAAAGTCGCCAATGGCGAGGCTGATGCAGCGGTCAACTCGCTGATCACCGCACGCTATATGATTTCACGGCAATACCGCGATCGCTTGCGTATCACCAGCACCGTGGGCGTTACCAACTCGCGTATGGCCTTTGCTACGGCCCGCGGCTCGCTGGAACTGTTCTCTATCCTGGACAAAGCGCTGCTCAGCATCGCCCCCGAGGAAATGGACGAACTGACTAACCGCTGGCGCAGCGAGGTGGTGGTGGGCGACAGCTATTGGCTACGCAACCGCAGCGCAATCATTCAGGGTTTCGTGATTGCCGCCGTGTTGCTGTTGATTGCCTTGGGCTGGATCGCCTACCTGCGGATGCTGATGCGCAAGCGCAAGCAGGCCGAGCAGGCGTTGAGCGACCAGGTTGAGTTCATGCGGGTATTGATCAACGGCACACCACACCCGATCTATGTGCGCGACCGCCAGGGCAAGCTGCTGATCTGTAACAGCGGTTACCTGGAAGTGTTCAACGTCGAGCGCGAGCAGGTGATCGGCAAGACCGTATTGGACGGTGTACTGGGCGATCGGGATGAGGCCGCCGCGTATCACCGTGACTACCTGCAGGTGATGGAAAGCGGCGAGGCGCAGTTGCAGGATCGCAGCTTGATCATGCCTGATGGCCGAGTACTGACCATCTACCACTGGATGCTGCCGTACCGCAGCAGCACGGGGGAAGTCAGCGGCATGATCGCCGGCTGGATCGACATCAGCGAGCGCCAGCGTCTGCTGGAGGATGTCCACGCCGCCAACCGCGCCAAGACCACTTTCCTGGCGACCATGAGCCATGAAATCCGCACGCCGATGAACGCGGTGATCGGCATGCTCGAACTGGCGACCAAAAAAGCGGACCAGGGCGTGATGGATCGCTTTGCGATTGATGTTGCCTCCGGCGCGGCGCGCGGCCTGCTGGACCTGATTGGTGACATCCTGGACATCGCCCGGATTGAGTCCGGGCGTTTGTCCCTGAACCCGGAGCGCGCCAACCTGCGGGAATTGCTGGAGTCGGTGGTGCGTATTTTCGAGGGCCTGGCGCGCCAGAAACAGCTGCAACTGCAGTTGGACCTGGATGCCGGGGTCAATTGCGATGTATTGATCGACCCGCTGCGCTTCAAGCAGATCGTCTCCAACTTGTTGAGCAACGCCATCAAGTTCACCGCTCACGGGCAGGTGCGTTTGAGTGTGCGAGTGGAGGCGGGCAGGGAGCAGTTGGGGGTGAGACTGCAGGTGCAGGACTCGGGCATCGGCATTTCTGAAGAAGACCAGAAAAGCCTGTTCAGCCCCTTCACCCAGGCCAGCAACAATGACCAGTCCGTGCGCAGCGGCTCCGGCCTGGGCCTGGTGATCAGCCGCACCCTCTGCGAAATGATGGGCGGTCGGCTGAGCCTCAACAGTACGTTGGGCAAGGGTACACGCATCGATGTGAGGCTTGACCTGACCACGCTTGAACCGCTGGAGGACATCGTCCCGACCGAGGACGAGCCTGCGCTGTCGAGCCATGCGCTGAATATCCTGGTGGTCGATGACTACCCGGCCAACCGCCAGTTGCTGACACAGCAGCTCAACTACCTGGGGCACAGGGTCGAGGATGCTGAAGATGGCGCCCATGGACTGCGCAGTTGGCGTAACGGGCAGTTCGATGTGGTCATCACCGACTGCAACATGCCCTTGATGAACGGTTACGAACTGGCCCGGGCGATCCGCGCCGACGAAAGCGCCCGTGGCTTGACTCCCAGCCTGATCCTGGGGTTCACCGCCAATGCCCAGCCAGAGGAAAAGGCTCGCTGCCTGGCAGCTGGAATGGACGATTGTCTGTTCAAGCCCATCAGCCTCAAGGACTTGAGCGCACGCCTAGCCGGCCTGGCGACGGAGCAGGGGAGTGCCCCCCCCGGATTTTCCGCAGATGACGATATCGACCTTACCAGCGTTGAGCATCTGGCCGGCGGCAACATTGCTTCGATCAAAAGCCTGTTGGGCGACCTGGCCGCCAGCAATGAACAGGACATGGCGCGCCTGATGCAGTTGTTTACTCGACACGACTTGCAAGGCCTTGCCGACCTGGCTCACCGGGTCAAGGGCGGCGCACGAATCATCAAGGCCCAAGGCCTGATTCGCTGCTGTGAAGACCTAGAGACCGCCTGCAACGGGCTGGACTCTGCGCAATTGACCGAGGCTGTGGATGCTCTGCATCAACAGATGGAACACCTCGGCGAGCGATTGGAGCGCTATCTGGCCTGAGCCATCGGTAGGAAATTTCCTACAAGAACGCGGCACCGTTCGTACGTAGTCCACTCCCCCCAACACCGATACTGAGCCTCGTTGAACGGCCCCACCGACCAAGCGGACCGGGCCCTGCAACCTGATTGAAGCCCAACCGGGCTTCAGACTTTCCTCATTATCTGGATTACGTTATGAACAAGTTTGCGCTCAAAGGTCTGTTTGCCGCTGTCGTCCTCGCCGCTGGTTCCCAAGCTGCCATGGCCGCTGACGGTGAAATCAACTTCGTCGGCAGCGTGACCGACAACACCTGCCCTGTGGTCGTGACTGACCTGAACGGTTCGGCCGGTGCCGGCGATGTGGGTCTGGGCGATGTGCCTGCCACCTCCCTGGCGACCGTCGGCGCAGTTGCCGGTGGCGGCGCGTTCACCCTGACCATCGACACCACTGCTCCTGGTTGCAGCGTTACCGGCAAGAGCGCTGTGGTCAAGTTCCTGTCCCTGAGCGGCACTGCCGGTGCCAGCGGCCAGTGGATCGGCATCAGCCCGGACGCCGGTCACGCCACCAACGTTGCGGTACAGATCAAGGACGCCACCGACAAGGACGTGCAACTGGGCCTGGAATCGGCTCCGTACCTGGACCTGACCCAACCGTTGCGCTTCACCGCCAACTACATCGCCACCGGCACTGCGACTTCCGGCCCGGCCAACGCCAAGGCTGCGTTCACCGTCGAGTACCAGTAAGCCCTGTTGATGCGCCGCTGCAGCGTTGATGCGCGCAGCGGCCATCCCCTCGCTCACGGCAAGAGGATGATCGAAATGAACGTTTCCCCCTTCAAGAAAGCATCGGCTCTGGCACTGTTGCTCAGTACTGCACTGCTCAGCACGGCCAGCCAGGCCGGCGTGATGCTCGGCGGCACGCGGATCGTGTTTGACGGCAACAAGCGTGACGCAGCGATCACCGTCAGCAACACCACGGCGCAGCCATACATGGTGCAGACCTGGGTCAACACCGAAGCCGATGACATGACCACCGCCACGCCCTTCGTGTCCACGCCACCGCTGTTCCGCCTGGACCCGCGCAAAGAGCAAATGGTGCGTATCCAGAAAGTCGCCGGCAACCTGCCGACCGACCGTGAATCGGTGTTCTATTTCAACGCCCAGGAAATTCCGGTCGCCAGCGAAGGCAATGCCAATACGCTGAAGATCGCCATGCGCACCCGCGTCAAATTGTTCTATCGCCCAGCCGGACTCAAGGGCAATGCGATGGAGGCACCGTCGAAACTGACCTGGAGCCTTACGCAGGAACAGGGTAAGGCAGTGCTGGTGGTCAGCAATCCGTCGCCGTTCCACATCTCGTTTATTGGTGTGACCGCAAAGTCCGCAGAGCAGAGCGTCGAGGTCAACGAGCCGACGATGGTCGCGCCGATGAGCAGCCAGCGTTATCCGCTGCCGGGTTTCAAAGGCACCACGGGTGAGGTGGCGTTCTCGGCCATCAACGACTACGGCGGCTACAGCGAGCCGCAGACCGTGCCACTGAACCGCTGATTCCTTTTCTTTCTGTAGATGTTTGCGCGTGCCACGGCTGTGGCGCGGCGGCCGGGTATTGCCATGCGAATCGATAACTCCTTCAGCTTTAGTCGTTTGCCCTTGTGGGTCGCCGTGGCGGCCGCCTGTGCCGGTGAGCTGGCCCTGGCCGGTGAGCCCGCCAAGTTCGATGCCAGTTTCATGCATTCGTTTGGCGGCACCGGTGCCGGTCCCAACCTCGACCTGGATGCGGTGGCGAACAGCGGCAGCATCGGCCCCGGGACTTACCCGGTACTGATTCGCTTGAACCAGAGTTTTTTCGACCGCCGTGACATGACCTTCATCAAGGATGAGCAGGGCAGCGATGTGCGTGTATGCCTGTCCGAAGCCTTTCTCAGGGAGCTGGGTGTGAAGCTGGATGCATTTAAAGTGCCCGGCGAAACGCTGCCCGCGTGCATCGACCTGACGGCGCTGATTGAAGGCGCCTCGGTGACCTTCAACGCCAACTATCTGGCCCTGGATATCAGCGTGCCGCAGATCGCCCTGACCCGGGATGCGGCCGGCTACGTGGCGCCCTCGGAATGGGACCGTGGCATCAATGCCGCGATGCTCAACTACCAGTTTTCCGCCGCGCAAACCAACAGCGACGCCCGCGGCACCGGCAACCAATACAACCTGTATGCCACGGGTGGTTTTAACCTCGGCGACTGGCGTTTTCGCTCCAGCTCATCGTTTCGCCAGGACGATGAAGGTGGCCGCAAGTGGCAGCGCAGCAATACCTATGCGCAGAGGGACATCACGCCACTGAAGGCCACGCTGACGATGGGCGAGAGCTTCACTCCCGGTGATGTGTTCGACAGCGTGCCGTTTCGCGGCGTGCAACTGGCGTCGGACATGGGCATGTTGCCAGACTCGATGCAGGGCTACGCCCCAGTGATCCGCGGCATCGCCGAAACCCAGGCCAAGGTGGAAGTACGCCAGAACGGCTACTCGCTGTACACCACCTACGTGGCGCCGGGTGCCTTTGAGATCAACGACCTCAACGCCGCCTCGGGCAGCGGCGACCTGGAAGTGATCATCACCGAAGCCGATGGCCGCGAACGCCGCTTCACCCAGCCATACGCGACCCTGGCCAACATGCTGCGGGAAAATACCTGGCGCTACAGTGCGACGGTGGGCGAGTACAACTCGGCCAACGGTGGCGAGCGGCCGATGTTTACCCAGGCGTCGCTGGCCTATGGCTTGCCGTTCGACCTGACGCTGTACGGTGGCTTTTTGGGGGCAGATTTTTACCGTGCCGGTGTGGTGGGCGTGGGCAAGAGCCTGGGCAGTATCGGCGCCGTGTCGATCGACGTCACCCAGGCCCAGACTGACGTGCCCAAGGCCGTCACAACCAAAGGCGAAAGCAAAAAAGGCCAGAGCATCGGCCTGCGCTACGGCAAGGCATTTGAAAGCGGTACCTCGGTGCGCTTCGCCGGTTACCGCTATTCCACCGAAGGCTATCGCGACTTCAGCGAAGCCGTGGATTTGCAGCAACCCAACGACTACAGCCAGTTCTCCAAGCGCAGCAAGGTCGAGGCCAGCGTCAACCAGGCCCTGGACAACTACGGCTCGCTGTACTTGAACCTGAGCAAGCAGAACTACTGGGGCTCCTCCCGGGAAGACAAGCAGATGCAGCTGGGTTTCAACACCCAGTACAAGGGCGTGACTTATGGTGTGTACGCCAGCAAGACCCTCACTGACAACTTCGGCGAGAACAACCAGGTGGTGTTTACCGTGTCCATGCCCCTGGGACAAACCCGCAGTACCGGCACGTTCAGCGTTACCCGCAACAACGACGGCAGCTTGGATCAACGGGCCGGCCTCAGCGGCCGCGATGGCAACCTGAACTACAACGTCAACGCCAACCGCGTGGAAAACACCGGCAACAACGGTTCGGCGCTGCTTGGCTACCGCGCACCGTTTGCCCAGTTGGGCGCTGGTGTGAGCGTCGGCTCGGGCTACCGGCAGACGTCGGTCAGCGCGGCGGGCTCGGTGCTGGCCCATGGCGATGGCGTCGAGTTCGGCCAGACCCTGGGCGAGACCGTGGCGCTGGTGGAGGTCAAGGACACGCCGAAGGTCGGCCTGCTAAATGCCCCGGGCACCCTGACCAACGACAAGGGTTACGCCCTGGTGCCGTATGTCACGCCGTATCGCAAGAACCGCGTGGCCGTGGACACCAGCGAGCTGGAAACCAACGTCGATATCGCCGAAGGCGTGACCAACGTGGTGCCGCGTCGCGGTGCGGTGGTCAAGGCGGTATTCGCCGCCAGCCGTTCGGAAAAAATACTGCTCAACGTACGGCTGCAGGACGGCTCGCTTTTACCTTTCGGCACCACCGTGCAGGACGACCAGGGCGCCAGCGTCGGCGTGGTCGGCCAGGCCGGGCAAGTGCTGTTGTCGGCGGGCAAAGGTGTCACCTACACCATGAAATGGGGTGGCAAAGCCGCGCAGCAGTGTGAAATCAATTTGGATATCAGCAGCACGCCAGCCACCGACGGTTATCGGGTGATGGACGCTGTGTGCGTAGGAGTTCGTCCATGAAACAGATAGACAAGTGGAAAAAACGCGTGCTGTTGAGCGCGCTGGCGGTGGCACCGTTTGCCCTGTCAGAGATGGCGTTGGCCGACTGTGCGTCTACCAGCGCGACCCAGAGCGTACACCCCATCGGGGATGTGTACATTCCTCAGGATGCGCCGGTGGGGTCAACCATCGGGCTGGTCAAGTACACCCGCTTCCCGATCATCAACTGCACGACGACGGTACCGTTTTCAATCCAGGCCAACATGCTCGGTGCCAAGTTACCCGCGGTCACCGCCGCCATTGGCGCGGTGCAAGGCAGCCAATTGTACGCGACGAACATACCGGGGATCGGGGTAGGCGTGGTCAACGAAAGCCGCCCCAGCTTTCTGTGCCGGACCTCCGGCAACTGGTACTTCCCGCTGACGTACGTCGGCTGCAATACCGGTGGTTTCGCCTCCAATACCAATAACAGCCTGATCCTGATCAAAACCGGACCGATCCCGGCAGGCGTCAATGATTTTGGGAACCTGCAGGTTTACACCGTCACGATCAACAACAACGGTACGCCGTTCGACTGGATCGACGGTCGCCTGACCGGCAGCGTGACTGTGGCCGGCTGCAGCATGCCCGAAGGCGTGGGCAGCATCATCGACGTTCCGTTGAACAACTGGGAAAAGCGCGTGTTCAACGGTCCCGGCAGCGTCACGCCCACCGAAGGGTTCAACATCGCGCTCAACAACTGCGTGGCCGGGACCTATGCCGGGAATCCTACCTGGAACTATTTCCGCGGCAACAACGCGAACATCCGCCTGGACGGCGCCAAGGGCTCGACGATTGTCGACGCCAGCCAAGGCGTGCTCGGTCTGAACAGCGAAGCCACCGCCACAGGCGTCGCCGTGCAAGTGCTGAAGCAGGATGGGACCCCGCTGCCACTGGGCGTCGACGTGCCGATCATGCCGGTCCAGGACGGCAATACCACTTTGCAGTTTGGTGCGCGCTACATCCAGACCGCAGGCGACTCCACCGGGCCACAGCCTGGCATCGCCAACGCCACCGCCAATTTCACCATTACCTACAAATAGGAACGACCCCATGCAACGTTTTACCCGTCGCTTCATGGCTGCTTGCGTACTGTCCACCGTGGTTGCCAGCGGTGCAGCAATCGCCAACGATCACCCGACCATCCGCGCCATGTCCGGTGCCGAGCAAATCACACAATTGCCGGCCGCCAAGACCGCGCTGATCGTGATCGACTTCCAGAACGAATACTTCACCGGGCGCATGCCGATCCCGGACGGTGCCAGCGCGCTGGCGAAAGCCCGTGAGCTGATCAACTATGCCGATAACCACAAGATTCCGGTCTACCACGTGCAACACGTGTCGCCGGCCGGCGCTGCGGTATTTGCCATTGATGGCGAGACCGTGAAATTCCACAAGGACATGCAGCCGCGTCCTCAGGATCACGTCGTGCAAAAGAACACCGTCAGCGTATTCGCCAGCACTGACCTGGCCGCACAGCTGAGCAAGGCCGGGATCAATACGCTGATCATCAGCGGTCTGATGACCCACGCCTGTGTCGCCGGTGCAGCCCGTGATGCAGCGCCACTGGGCTTCAACGTAATCGTGGCGTCCGATGCGTCCGCCACCCGTGCGATCACCCGCCTCAATGGCCGGAGCGTCGACAAGGACGCCTTGCATCAATCGGCACTGGCCGAAGTCGAAGACACCTTCGGCGACGTGATGACCACCGAGCAGATCATCAAGCTGCCCGTGCGCTAAATCGCTGCAACCCGCCCGGCGTCACACCCGGGCGACCTTATTCCTTTCAGATGAGCCGACTTCAATGACGAGTTTTCCCATACGCGTGCTGGTTCTCGAGGATCATCCTTTTCAACGTGCCGTCGCAGTGAGCATGTTGCGCCAGTTGGGTTGCCGCGAGGTCTTCGAGGCAGTGGACGGCTTACACGCCCTGGCTGTGTTGGATCAAGTGGGCGCAGTGGACATTGCCCTGTGCGACTTGTGCATGGAAGGCATGGATGGCCTGGAGTTTCTTCAGCAGGTGGGAAATTCCGGACTGGTAGGCTCAGTGATTATCAGCAGCTCCCTGTCGGCCGATGTGCGCCGAACGGTGCAGCAGATTGTTTCGTTGCTGGGTTTGGAAATGCTCGGTGACGTCGGAAAGCCGTTGCAGGCTCACACCCTGGAGAATTTGCTAAAAAAGCGCTCCAGTGGCCCTGGTGTCGCGCCGCCCAACGTTGCGCCGGTGCGTCTGGCCAGCGATGAAGAAGTGCGTTGGGCCCTCAACGAACAGCAGTTGCAGGCCTGGTATCAGCCCAAGGTTGACATGCATACCGATGACGTCTGCGGCGTTGAGGTGCTGACCCGCTGGGTGCACCCGTTGCGCGGAATACTGTCGCCGGCGGTGTTCATGCCGGTACTGGAGCGTTGCGGTCTGCTCGATACGCTGTTGTTCATGCAGATGAACCAGGCCCTGAGCTTGCAGCGCCTGGCAAAAAATACTGGGCTGAAGCTCGACCTTTCGTTCAATCTCCACGCCAGCCAGTTAACCAACAGCAACCTGACGGCGGTGATCAAGGGCATCCTGTCCCTGCACGAAGCAGCGCCCGCCAGCCTGACCTTCGAACTGACCGAAAACGGACTGCTAGAAGCCCCGGCTACCAGCCTGGAAACCTTGGTGCGCCTGCGCATGATGGGCTGCAAATTGTCCATCGACGACTTCGGCGCCGGATTCTCGTCTTTGCAGCGCCTGTGCCAGTTGCCGTTCAACGAGATTAAGCTCGACGGTGAGTTTATTCGCACCTTGCTCCGCGAACCGCGTTGCCAGGCGATCGTCAGCAGCACCCTGGCATTGGGGGAGACCCTAGGTATGTCAGTGGTGGTGGAGGGCATCGAAACCGAGGAGCAGCGAGAGGCGTTGCTGGCGATGGGATGTACTCAAGGGCAGGGCTATCTGTTCGCCCGGCCGATGAGTGATGTGGATTTGCTCCGCTGGTTACCGGCGGCGTCGAAAATTGATCGGCAATCCTGATTTGCCCTTTCCTTTGACGGATGGTAACCAGGCGGGGTGGTTACTTTTAGTGGTTACCAGAGTGGTTACAAGCGACCATCTAGGCGGCCAACGAAGCAGACGATTTGGTCTCAGTGAGACCATATCGTCTGTCTCAAAACGCGACAAAACCGCCCGGAGGCGGCCCTATCTTTTCATTACAGCGTGGTGGGGAGAATATCTAAAACACCGTCACCGCTCGTTGATATGCGGTAGTTTTTTACTTTCCCGTCCGTGACGATTGCCTCTCGCTCTTGCCTGGCCGCACCCATTCCGCAGATACCGCTTCCTTGGTAGGCCGCACCGACAACAACAGACCCTGCTAGGACGTGGAGGGCAACCCTCTCTCCGGGCTTGAGTAGTGCCGCGACTTTCCCATCTACGAAAAGGCCCACCGAGCAAAGACTTCCCGTATGGCCAGAGTCTCTGGTTACCGACAGTGTGCCGGTACCTGGGGAGCTCGTCTGATATGCGAGAACCCTTTCAGGAGGTACCGCAACAGCGGTTTTCGTGGGTACCGGAGAAGTAGCACAGCCGGCCATTAGGGCAACCAGGGCGGCAACAGCGGTAATTTTCAGCATGAGATCTCCTTTCCATGAGGCGGCCACTTTAGCACCGCCACAGGGGGCCTACATCTGGTCTTCTGCGTAGATCTCAGCGCTGATAATCGCGCCGCCCCATCGGCGTTCGCCGATGCAGAGCGGAACCGGGTTGCCGGATGCCGTGGTGTTCTTGGCGCTGCCGAAGGCGTAGCCGGGCGTGTTCTCGGGCGCCGCGCTGGTCTTCAGACCGCCGGCCTGAGGGCTGAGCATCTGAATTATCCCGCCGATGGACATTGCTGCGCCTGCCGAATACAGAAAAGGTGACGCGGCAGCGAATGGGGTGAAAGACAGCACGTATGCTGCTGCAATCAATATCCCGCCAACAATGGTTTGAAGAGAGCCTGCGCGCTTACTGCCGGTGATCACGGGCGCAATGATGATGTCGCCTGCGC
The DNA here is from genome assembly GCF_044743525.1 of Pseudomonas sp. NPDC087598. Lineage (NCBI taxonomy): Bacteria > Pseudomonadati > Pseudomonadota > Gammaproteobacteria > Pseudomonadales > Pseudomonadaceae > Pseudomonas > Pseudomonas sp. NPDC087598. The sequence goes on from NZ_JBIUWQ010000035.1 coordinate 47,215, forward strand.
CCTGGAAACCCAGCTCCGTCTCTCCGACATTCTTCTTGCCCACGAACACTGCAAACTCCAGACCTCTCGACTTGGCGTTGGAGATAAATCTCTCGAGCCCGGGGATCTGCACGCATAAGGCTTTTATGGCTTCCGCCGGCGTGCGGACGGCGAGCGGGTAAGACTTTCCGAATTGTCGTAACTGCGCGCAGAGCCTGATGTTTCTCATTGGGGTGTATTCAATCGAGAGTGCGGCCATGATTTGTTTCTCCTACTTGTCGCTGGTGGTGTGGGTTGGTACTTCGGCGCCGATCTGAATGGCGAGCATCATTCGGGATGCCATGGCGTCGTCACGGATAGCTTTTTCGCGGCGAGGGTCTGGGTTCCACGCCCAGCAATGAATCGCTTGGTAGGCGCGAGCCCCACGGAATGTTCCGCGTAGCAGGTCGGCCGAGATCCTTCCCTCGTCCTCTGTAAAGAATGGCCCGTCGATGGTCACCTTCTGCCCCTCACGAATGTGTTGCACTTCCCAGACGAGGTAGCCGCCATTCATGTTTGGGGCGACGGCAAAATCCGTGATCTTGCACGCCTCGGCGAAGTGCTCCCGGTGTGTGGGCGCCTGGCCCGTTGTGTTGCTGTCTTGGTCCGTCATGTTTCCTCTATGCGCGGTTGGCGCTGGTCATGGGCTGGTGCCCGGTGGTGTTGCTAGGTGTCGCGCCACGTTTTCGTGATTCGCAAAACGTGGCGCGGAAAATGGTCAGTTGCTGACGATGCTCAGGGCTGGCGGCAGCTTTGGGCCGAACGGCGCACCAGGGGCGAATGGGTCGGGCAACTGATCTTCTGGGCATTCCCTGATGAACCTGATCAGGGCGGCGTGGCAGGCGCGATACAGCGGGCCACCGGCGCCCCATTCGTGGCTCTTGCGGTCGGCGCTGTCCTCCAGTTGTGATAGGTACGCCACTCCGCGAAGGCTGGTGTCACCGTCTGCGCTGGCCCGATCGCGATGTACTGGGTTGACGCCGAGCAGGTCGCACATCTGGTCGAAGCCCAGCGCCTGCGCCAGCCACTCACGGTCGAACATTAGTGATTGGCCAAACCCAGCGAGTGCGCTCCACGCTCCGCTGCGGGTGGCCTCCTGGTGTTCGCGGGCCTGCTCCTCCAATTCCGCAATGGCCTGCCGGGTGAATGGGAGAAGCGCTTTCAGCTTTCCCGCTTGCCGGCGTAGGGCTCGCCGTTCACTGCGGATAACGTCGAGCTGGTCAGCAATGGCACGACAGATTCGCCGGGTGGTGATGAGCTGAGTGGCGGTGCTGATGCCGGGTTTCATACCGATGTTGCACAAGCGGGTGATAAGGCTGGGCGTCATTGGTGCGCCTCCATCGGTGTGGCGTCGTAGCTGGTGCGCAGGTCGGCACCAGCCGTGCAATGGCGGCCGGTGGGTGCGTAGCAGCTCCGACAAACCATGATGTGGTTGAGGTAGCGGTCACGGGCTTGTCGCCACTCAGGTGTGGCAGTGGCAGCGCTTGCGTGTGGGCTCGTGATGAGCCGTTGAGTGCGCTCGACAGGGCTGGCCAGGACCAGGCGCGGGCGAGGCCGGCTATCCACTTTTGGCGAGTCGACTCCGGCGATAGCTGGCGGCATGTGATTGAGCAGACCGGAAAGGAGGCTCATGCCGTCACCTCGTCCCGATCACTGCTGATCCAATGTTCCTGTGATTTCAAAAACACCGGCAACAGCGGCAACAATGGCAACAGCCCCGTAAACCGTAGCCTCCAGGCGTTGCCGATGCTGCCAAACTGTTGCCACCGGTTTTTTACCGGCAACAGTGATAACCAAATGAAGGGAAAGTGCGGGTCTCTTATGTTGAAAATAAGGTGTGCGTTGCCAGTTGTTGCCACTTTTTTTATAGGGTGGCAACGGCTGTAAGCCACACCACACAAGGCCGTTGCCGGTGTTGCCACTGTTGCCAGTGATTCTAGGTTCCTGTGAGCTTGGGCAATCTGGATTGCTGGTCTTTGAGTGACATTCATACGCCACCGCCTTCACGATCCATGATGTCTGGATCGATCACATAGAGACGAGCCTGGCCACCACCAGGGAGGCGGTAGTTTTTGGTTTTACGCTCGTTGTCACGGCGTGCGAGGACGTTAGCGCCCTCCAAGGCTTTAATGATGCGAGACAGGCCATAGCCGTGCGCCGCCTCGATGAGTGCCGGCTTGTTGAACAGGTACAGGCGGTTGGTGCCCACCAGCTCCCAGTAACCGGCTCGGTTGAACACCTTGGTGTCAGGCGTTTGATCGTCGACATCTGAAAAGCGGCTGCTACCGTGGCGATCGATAAAGTCCAGGATGCCGGCCAGGATCTGTCGATCCTCTGCATTGCCACTACCAACCCGGCTGAGCCACTCGCCGTACAGCAAGCGGCAGTCGGCAAGGGCGGTACCCGGCACCCAAGGCAGCAGGCCATACGCGATTGCCATTTCACCGGCCAGTGCGATCACTGCAAACCGATCGGCTACGCGTCCGGCCTGGGCGTTATCTTCCACAAAGCTGGCGCGTACCCCAGCGAAGTCTTCCAGTAGGCCGGCCCGGTCGTCGCTCTCGATCAGCTTCTCGACAAAGGCTGGTCCAAGGTAGCCGTGGTGGGCTCCGACCGCCACGGTGAGCTGCCGGTGAAAGTCCGCTCCCTCAAGCCCATGTAATTCGTCGAAGGCCCGGTATGTGCGTGTACCGGCGTTAACGTCGACCATGCGCAACTCGGCGCCAGCGTGGGCGGCATTACCGGATATGGCCGCGTGCTCAGAGAGTGAGCGCTCGCCGCTGGAGAGTGTCAGCAGGCGCCAGCTCAATTTAGCGCGGCCTTCGCGCTCACGGGTCATGGTGCCCTTACCCTGGCCGTTGGCGAGGGAGTACGCCATTTCCTGTACGCGCTTGGGGTCGGCGCGTTTGATCTCATCCAAGGGCAGGATGGTGTCATTGCGGCTCGATGCCTCGATCTCCAGGCCGCCCTTGGTCATGTCCCAACTGGCGGCGAACACACCAGGATCGCCCCATACCGACGATCCGATCAGTTGCGCCAGTGACTTGCCGCTCGAGCTATCGCCCACCAGGTGAACACCACCACCCAGTACTCCCACCAAACTCAGCAGCGGGCCAGCCAGTGAGCAGCCGATCGCCAGTGTCAGTACCGGATTGCCTGTGCACTTGGCGGCCACCTCCGATTGCCACAGCTCCAGCTCGCCGCGCCGGCTGAAAAGTACCTGAGCCTTGTTGCTGGCCTGGTACCGCACATTGGCGCTGCCGATGGTTCGCCCAGGCAGAACGAACGCACCCGACTCATGCCAGCCAGGCCGGCTGGTGGTGGCAAACACTTCTGCCGGATGCTGGTCGAGGAGGTACTCCATGAACGTACCGCGTTTCTTGAGGGCAATGATGACGCCCATCCCGAACAAGGCGCGCCGGGCGTCCTCGCCGCTGCCGCCGAACACCTCCATGGCGATGATCCATTCCTTGATGCCGCCCTCTGTGACCAGGCGCAGCAAACGGCCTTCGCTGCCATCGTCGCTGTTGGTGGTGCGGGCGACGACGGAGACGGGGCTGGAGATCCACTCATCAGTGATAGGCCGGTCGCCGGTATCGCCCTCGGCGTCGTCCTGGTCGGCGGCGGCGCGCTTGAAGCTATGCCAGTAAACGCCCGGGCGCAGCTTGCGGCCTTTCTCATTGATCACCCAATGCTCATACACCGCCCAGCAGGGGCGATCTGGCGCAATGGCCGCGGCGTCCGGCCGAAGGTTGATCACGTTAGTGTCAGTCTTGGACATGGGCGAGTTTCCAGTTGGCGAGGTCGTTGAAGTCGGTGAGGTCCTCGGGAGCGCCTTCCGGCCATTCAGGGAAAGCCACTTGGCCACCCACGGTCGCCGCCGCTGCGTTTGCCGCTGCGCGCCCCGGGTTGCCATCGGTGAGTCGGTCGTCGTCGCCAGCGATGACGATTGGTTGGCCCGGGTAGCGAGCGCGAAGGGCGATCGCCGCCGGGAGCAAGTTGCCCGCGTTCATGGCAGCGGCAACGACATAGTCGCCGTGCTGGTGGAGGCTGGCGGCCGTCGCCCACCCTTCGCAGATGCAAAGCACAGAACCTGGCTCGATGATGCCCAGCGGTGAATAGGTGCCCTTGATCCGGCCGCCGAACAGGAAGCGCTTCTCGCCGTCCGGAGTAATTCGTTGCAGGTTGACCAAGCGCCCATCCAGGTACAGCGGAATCAACAGGTCATTGCCACGTTGGCGCAGGCTGTAGGAGCGAACCGCCTTGGCGACCAAATACGGATGGTCGGGCGCGGCCCGGCGCGCATTGCGCCACCAGTGATTAGCCTTCTCGGCGGCCTGCTGCTGGCGCCGGTGTTGCTCGTCTTCGCGCTGGCGCCGGGCCTGGTCAACTCGCTCGCGGATCTGGGTCACTTCGCGGGCGTTCGCCGGTTCGCGACTACACCAGGTGCTGGCGCCGCCGGCTTTCCAACTGCCGAAAGCGCCGGATGCAATGCCGTCCAGGTACAGCACATACCAGCCGTTGAGCGAGCCAGGCTTATCCTCTGGCACACGGAACCGGTGGATTGCACCGTCGGGCACTGGTAGCCAGTCGAGAGGGCCATAGACGGCCTGGAGCGCATCACGGAATTGGATCGTTGCGTCTGTCATGCGGCCCCCTTCGGCGGGGTAAACCGCTTGGCCAAGCTCTCCAGTTTCTGAGTCAGGCGCTCCAGCTCATTGCAGTGGCGGCCTTGGTCGCCCTCTGAGATTCGTAGCTCCAGGAACCCGACCAGGGTTTCCACCAGCAGCGTATAGCTGGCGCTGTCGATATGAGCGCCAGCCGCGGGCGGGCCGCCACTGCCTTTGCGCTTGATTGGAGTCACGTCACCCATGACTGACCTCCCGGCGATCAGCGCCAGCAAAAGCCCGGCAAACTTGACCATTGTTCACGCCGTGCCAGTGGGTGATGTCGTCGATCCCGTCAACCAGGCAGGCCGTCACCTGAGCGTCAGCACTACGCATAACAACGCGCCCACACTCAGCGTCGGCCTCACTTAAGAACGGCCCTAGCAAAGCCTTGGGCACCTTCGGGTGGGTGACGTAAAACAGTTCAGTGGCTTTTTTCAGGCAAGCCGATCCCGTCGACGCAGATGCGCCGTTTTGAATTTTCATGCTTAACCTCTTAGGTCAGGGCGTCGGCGCTGCGCGCCAGTACACGGCTGCTGAAAGCAAAACGTGAGGCTGATAAATAGGATCGAGGGTGAGCGCGCTGGCTGGTTCATAGGGCTACCCCGCGGTACGGCTGATCGCCGCCCAGATCGTCCGATCCGAACAGGGCTTGATTGACGGCTTTCCGCCTCTCAAGCATGCGGTCATGTTCCTGATGCGTGCCGATCTCCGCCGCCACCCAATCAGGAAGCTCCTTGCGCCGGCGCATTTCGTTGAGGTGCGTCCACCAGCGAGTTGCGTGACGTCGCTCTGCGGCGATGAACTCGGCCAGCGAGGCGCTTTGTTCGTCCAGTAGGTAATGGGGCAGCGGCAGCGGAGAAGTTGCTGCCGGACTGCTCGTGTTGCTGGTCTCGCTGACGTTGATCATTCCGCACCTCCGGAATGCTCCAGCTTGCGAACGATGGTCATGTGGGCGTTGTAGCGGGCAAGTCGAACTGAAAGTGATGAGTTTGCGCGGAGGGCGCTAAGGGCCATGCGGCGGTGAGCAAGTGCGCGAATTGCGGATGGAATGAGGGCGTGTTTCATCGGTGTAGCTCCTTCTGCTGAGGAGCTGCCACGTTCGTTACCAAGCGAATGGGTGGCAGCTGTACGCAGGTTGGTAAACCGGGGCAAAAGGAACCCGGCAGGCACGAATGCCTCCCACGCACAGCCGCCATAACACGTAACTGCGGGCACAAAAAAAGCGCCTGCAATCGTAATGGGGGCGCTGTTGCGCCTTTTGCTGATCGGGTTACCAAGCCCGGTCGCTGAATTTGCAGCGACGGGCAAACCATACCGACGACCACGACTGCTTGCAACAAAAGTTATCGACCGTTTATCGCTGATCATGAGCATAGCTGTCATGCGGCATCACTCCGAAGGTGCTTGGCCGTCAGGCTTTGGACGTAGCGCAGTAGGGATGCTTTGCGGGCTGCGAAGTCCTTGCCCTGGCCGATCAGCAGCACGTCGCGGATCTCGATCAAGGTGACCAGCACCAGCTCATGGGCGCTGAGCTCATCGCGATTGCGGCCGGCGAATTGCCCGGTGATCGCCTGGTTGATCAGTTTGGCTTCGTTGATGAAGTGGTGGCGCTGGGGAGTCTTGCCACTCTCCTCATGAGCGATTGCCAGAGCCTCACACAGACCGCGATAGCCGACGGCCGAGTGTTGCCGCGACTGCTGCCAATTACCTTGATCGCTGCGTACCAAGGCGTCGATCTGTTCGTCGCACCAGATTTCAAAGTCCACTGATAGCCAGCGGGCGAACTTCACTGCCAGCTTGGGGTGGAGCCAGGTGCCGCTGGTGGAGGTGTTGCCGCGCCGGGTCTTCACCAGAGTAATGTGTGATTTCCCCACATTACTTTTCTCCATGCGCTCAGACAACCGCTCGATGTATTCCTTGGTCGAGTCGAGGCGCAACCATTGCGCAGGCTCTTTGCCAAAGCGCTCCGCTATCTCTGTCGCATGGAGCCAGCCATCAGCATTGAAGCGCACTGCCTGGCCTTCGTAGTCGAAGGGGATGATGCGGGCACTCATGCTGTCACCTCCGCCGGCGAGTTGCTGCTGAGGTAGTAAAGTGCCATACGTTGATGGGGGCGGCCTTGATCGTCGTTCAGAGTGAGACGATGAGTCAGGATTTTGTATCCGAGGCCGCGTAATTCATTGACGCGGGCACCAAGACGGATGATGTTCAGTTCACGGATAGCGGTGAAGGTATCAATCGGGCCGGCGTGTAGGCGCTCCAAAAGGCGAGCGCGTTGTGCGGTTCCGCTGGTATTCTCGACGTGAGTATTTTTGTGGCTGGCCTGTTGGTCGGCCTTTTTTTTGTTCATTAGGCGGCCACCTCGCGCAAAGCGATGCGCTGGCGCACCCAGGCTTGCGCCTCAGCCAGAATCCAGCCGACAGGTGCCCCACGCGATTTGCTATCGCTCAGCGGGACTGGACGGGGGAAGGTCGGATCGTCTTTGAGGCGCTTGTAGATTGTGGGGCGGGCGTAACCAGTGATTTTCGATAGCTCACTGATGCGAATAATGACGGTGGCTGGATCAAATTGGTGGGTGGTAGTGGTTGGTATAGATTGCATGATTCTGTATCCCGAGTGATAGAGACTGATGTGTCCTCGGGAACAGATTTAAAGGTGTTGCGCCCAGCAACAGAAGTCATCGGAAAACGCGTATCTCGTTCCGGACAGGCTTCTGATAAAAGCTATTCCGGCACCGCAAATCCGGAATTTGAATCCGGAGCCCGAGAGGCATCGGACGATTCCGGAATGATTTTTTCTCATTTTGATTCCGCTTCGGCTGCTTTCCTTTCTTCCTTTTCTTTTTCCACTACTTGGCCCAAGTACGTTTCAAGCCTAGTTGTTGCCTTGATAAGACGGACAGTCTCTGAGGTGATGCTTTGCTCCATCAGTGGCTTGACCACTTTCCTAATCCGCTCTCCCATATCAACGTCTCTGTCCTCAAAGGCGATGGAGTTGGGCGGAAATAGCGCATTCGCTATCTGGTTATTCGTGAAGCGTACGCCTCTGATTTCTGCCCACTGGTACAGATCAAAAGCTGCGAGAATTCTGTACTTGTGCCACTTCTGAAAATCGTCTTCGTTGATCGGTTTTTTGAATCGCTCATTCATATCGCACCTAATTCCGGCGAGCCATACGCTGAAAGCAAGCTTGAGCGTTTCATCATCGCTATCTAGGTCTACGGTTATAGGGACGCCATGACAAAACTCTGGTGCAAGCCAACCAACCTTCTCCAGCGCCTCTTTTTTTAGCGAGCTTCCACTCTCGTAGATATCGACCACTTCATCCAGTAAATCCGAGGGGGCCTGCTTTCCTACAACGGAGCACACTTTTTTATAAAGCGCTTGCCAGGAAGGGTCTTCAGACCAAGATGCAGAAATTACGGCTAGGTCCGCTGCAATCATCGACCTCACTGGAAAAGGATCGGTGTGCCGTTCAGTTACCCCATAATCGCCAGGGATGCGGCCAGCAAAAGTTTTAAAAAAGCTCTCTTGCTTAGCTTTGTCTAAATGATTTTTCGACTTAACAAACAACGCGCGCATTTCTATGCACACACCCCATTGCTCATGCGAAAGGGGGGCTTGATAGGCTTTGTAGTCAAACCACTCTGGAATCTCAGCTCTTGCCATTGTTGCCCCCTTGTCGGGTGTCCTTGAATTTGTTTGGTGTTTGGATGGCCAAAAGTCCGCCATTCGCTCCGTTGAACTGGGGAAACAAAAATTTTACCTTGCTTGGATACTGGCTATCTAAACAGTGGTGGCACTCAGTCTATAGCTGTCTATGCGGACAAAGGAAGGTCCGCATCAGGCCCTCTTGCCGAAGTCACCTTGAACAACAACGCCGCCCGCGAGACCGTCGAGGTAGTTCGCATACCATTGCATCATGGTTGTGCGCTGCGGTAGGTACTGAGCCTTGTTGTAGATGCCAGCAACGCCGGGTTTTTTGTGTGATAGCTGGGCCTCAACGTGGTTCTCGTCGAAGCCGTTCTCGTTGAGCACCGTCGAGGCGATATGCCGGAAGCCGTGCCCGGTTTGCCGGCCCTCATATCCCATGCGACGTAGCGCCATCAGAAACACGGTATCACTGCGTGGTTTGGTGTGGTCGCTGCGGCCAGGGAACAGAAGGGGATAGCTGCCGGTGTACTGGCGCAGTTCCTCTAACGCCTCGATCGCCTGAGACGAAAGCGGCACCAGGTGCTCAAGTCCCTTTTTGCGGCCTTTGCGCTCGACTGGGATCGTCCAGACCTTCTTGGCGAAATCGAACTCCGACCACTGCGCCTCGCGCAGCTCGCTGGGGCGCACGGCGAACAGGCTCAGCAGGCGCAGGCCGAGGCGCACATCGTGAGCGTGTGGATAGGCAGCGATGGCGCGGATCAGGCCGGGAAGTTCATCGGGTGAGACATGGGCGTAGTTTTCGGTCTTGCCGGACTGGAGATATTTTTGTAGCCCCTCGAGCGGGTTATGGGTTGCCCGGCCAGTTACCCTGGCCAAGTCGTAGGCGTCTCGGCAGTACGAGCGCACGCGGCTCATTTGCTCAAGGATTCCCTGCTGTTCCATGCCGCGCAGAAATTCCATCCACTCAAGCGGTGTGATGTCGGTGTAGGGGCGTTTGCCGAACACCGGGAAGACGTGACGTTCCAAGGCGCCGATGATTCGCTTGGCGGTGCCCGCGTCCCAGTTGGTGAGACGAGAGGCGTACCACTCTCGCGCCAGTGGCTCGAATGTCTCGCCGGCGATGTCCCTCTCTGCTTTCTTGCGGGCTTGCTTGGTAACGATCGGGTTTTTGCCGTCGGCGGCGTCAGTGCGCAATTCGGTAGCTTTCTGCCTAGCGACCGATCCGCTCACCTCCGGGTAACCGCCAAGCCCAAGCCATGACCATTTGCCGTCGGGCTTCTTGTAGCGAAGCTGCCAGGACTTTTGGCCATCAGGCTTCACGCGGAAATAAAGGCCGCTCCCGTCTAATTCGCGATACTCGTTGGCATCAGGCTCCAGGCCGGCCAATGCGGTATCGGAAAGGGGGCGGCGTTTTATCTCGGATCGCTTCATTTGGGCTTGTATCCCCTCGGTTCAATTATTTGTCGAGGATACACAGGGGGATACACGGAGGGAAGGTATAGGGGGATACAACGAGAGATAGCCAGAAACAAGAAAGCCCGCACGAGGCGGGCTTCTTGAGGTGGTTTAGAGACTCATGTAGACATCTGTAAACCGGTACTTGGTGGCTACACAGGGACTTGAACCCCGGACCCCAGCATTATGAATGCTATGCTCTAACCAACTGAGCTATGTAGCCAAGTGGCGCGCATTATTCCCCTGAAATGGAAAAGCGTCAAGCGTAAATTTAAAAAATTTTTCTACGCTTTCAACCGTTTATCAAAATCACTGGCTCAACAGGGTCGAAGGGCAGCGTTCGAACCAGCGGCTGGCCTGCTCATAAGCGTGCGCCAATTGCAGGACAGCGAAGTCGGCCTGGTGCTTGCCGATGATTTGCAGCCCCATCGGTAAACCCTGCGCATTGAATCCCGCCTGGACGCTGGCCACCGGGCAACCTGACAACGTGCCGGGGATGACCACCTCCATCCAGCGGTGATACGTGTCCATCGTCGCGCCTTCGATGGACGTTGGCCATGGCTGGGTCTTGTCGAACGGAAACACCTGAGCACTGGGCAGCAACAGGTAATCATACTTTTCGAACAGTCGAGAAATCGCCCGATACCAATCACTGCGCACCACCGAGGCGGCGAACACTTCGCCGGCCGACAGCTTCAAGCCGTTCTCCACTTCCCAGATCGCCTCCGGTTTCAATAACGCGCGTTTCTGCGGATCGGCATAGGTTGCGCCCAAAGACCCCGCGACCATCCAGTGCCGCAACGTCCGCCAACTGCTCCACAGCCGCTCAGGCGCGAATCCCGGTTGAACCGCTTCAACCTGACAACCGAGGCTTTCAAAGTCGGCAAAAGTCCTCTCACACAGCGACAGCACGCCGTTCTCCATCGGCAGGTAACCGTTGAAATCACCCAGCCAACCCAAGCGCGTGCCTTTGAAATCACGCCCCAGCGGCGCCGCAAACGCCTCACCGGATTCAGCGATGGACAACGGCGCCCGAGCATCACCGCCAGCCTGCACCGACAACAACAACGCCGCATCTTTCACGCTGCGCGCCATCGGCCCTTCGTAACCGAGCTGATCGAAAAACAGATCAGCACTGTCATCAAACGGCACACGCCCCTGCGACGGGCGAAAGCCAAAGATGTTGTTAAACGCCGCCGGATTGCGCAGCGAACCCATCATGTCGCTGCCATCGGCCACCGGCACCAGATGCATCGCCAGTGCCGCCGCCGCGCCACCGCTACTGCCACCCGCGGTTTTGCTCTGATCAAAAGCGCAGCCAGTGGCGCCAAACAACGGGTTATAGCTTTGCGAACCGAGACCGAATTCCGGGGTGTTGGTCTTGCCGATAATGATCGCGCCGGCTGCCTTGATCCGCTCGACCATGATGCCGTCACGCTCAGGCACAAAATCCTTGTACAGCGGCGAGCCGAGCGTGGTGCGAATGCCTTGGGTCAGCGACAGATCCTTGATCGCATGGGGCAGGCCATGCATCCAGCCCCGGTACTCGCCGCGCGCCAGGTCGGCATCGCGCTCATCAGCCTGGGCCAGCAGATTCTCAGGCGACTGCAGGCTGATCAGCGCATTCACTAAGGGGTTGAAACGTTCGATATGGGCAAGATAAGTCTGCATCACTTCCCGGCAGGAAACCTGGCGCAGGCGGATGCGTTCGGCGAGTTCATGGGCCTGCAGCAGGACCAGTTCGCTGATGTTATTAGCGTTCATTGCAAGCGGCCTTTCAGACGGCTGGAAAAACGCCCCGCCAGCGCGACGGGGCGATAAAAGTCAACGCATCAGGTTGGTCCAGAGACGGTCGGCGAGGCGGATCGCACCTTCACCGCAAGTCTTGCTGAACACCACGTTGGTGCCCTCGGGAATGTGCAGTTCCGGCGCATCCTTGAGCGCCGCGTCGAGGAACGGTTCGACGCCTTTGATCGGGCTCTGGTGCTTGAGGAAGTTCTGCGTCATTGCCGAGTTTTCCGGCTGGCTGAGGAAGGCAATAAACGCCTTGGCATTCGCCGGATTTTTGCTGCCGGTGGGGATGACCATATTGTCGACCCAGGCCAGCACACCTTCTTTCGGGTAGAGGTATTTCAGTGTCGGTTTCATCTCGCGGGCGCGCATCGATGAGCCGCCCCAGAACATCGACATGTCGATTTCACCCGAGGCGAGGTTCTCGCGAATCGAGCCGGCCTTGGAGCTGTAGGTTTTGACGAACGGCTTCTGCGCCTTGAGCAGCGTCAGCACCTGCTGCATCTGTTTCGGGTCTTCGCTGCACAGCGGAATGTTCAGATACAGGCTGGCCATGTCGACCATGTCGCTGACCGAGTCGAACATGTTGATGCGCCCCTGCAATTCGGCTGGCGGCTCATACAAAACCTTGTAGCTGTCGGCCGGTCCCTTGTAGCGCGCGGAGTCCAATACGACGCTGGTGGTGCCCCAGATGAACGGCACCGAATACGCGCCTTCCGGGTCCCAGCTTGGCTTTTTCAAGTTATCCACAACGCTGGCGTAGTAGGGCTCCTTGACCGGGTCGAAGCGTTCCAGCAGGTTTTCCTTGATCAGGATCGGGATGAACTGGTGCGACGGGATCGCCACGTCATAACCGGCGCCGCCCTGCTTCAGTTTGGCCAGCAGCGTCTCGTTGGAATCGTAGGAATCGACGGTGACTTCGATGCCGGTCTGCTTCTGGAACTTGGCAAGAATCTCCGGCGAAAAGTAGCCGCTCCAGCTCACCACGTTGAGTTTCTCGGCGGCCTGAACACTGACGGCCAGGGTCAGCGGCAATGTCAGGACCAACGAAGTGCCGACGCTTTTTATCCACTTGCTCATGCTATTTCCCCACAGGTCGTAGAAGGTTCAGGCGTTCTTTTTGCCCAACAGGTAAGAGAGGCTGACGAATAGCACCGAGACGCCGAGGATCAGCGTCGACACGGCATTGACGTCGGGTGTCACGCCCATGCGCAGCAGGCCGAAAATGAAGATCGGCAGGGTCGTGGTGCCGGCCTGCGAGACCATCATCGAGATCACGAAGTTATCCAGCGAGACGATGAAGGCCAGCATCAGCCCGGAGAAAATCCCCGGCATCAGCAGCGGCAATGTCACTTTGCGAAAGGTTCGCCACGGGCCGGCGTAGAGATCGGCCGAGGCCTGTTCCAGCGACAGGTCCATATCGTTCAGTCGCGCCCGAATCGGCAGATAAGCGAAGGGAATGCAGAACACCGTGTGCGCGATGATCAGGTTGCCGTAACCCAGCGACAGACCGATGGTGGAGAACAGCGCCAGTGTCGCCACACCGACGACAATTTCCGGCAACACCAGCGGCAACATGATCGCGCCCATGGACAGTTGCAGGCCCTTGAACTTGGCACCTCGCGAAGTACCGAGTGCGGCGAGGGTGGCAATCGCTGTGGCGATCATGCTCGCGCACACCGCGATCAACAGGCTGTTGCCGGCCGCCTGGCGCAAGGCCTGATTGGCGAACGCGGCGCGATACCAGTCGAGGCTGAAACCGGTCCACACCGTTGCCGACTGGTTGGCGTTGAACGAGAACACCACCAGCACCACGATTGGCGCGTACAGGTACAGATAGAACAGGAAACTGAAGCCGCCGAAACCGGGGAAGTCCTGCACGCCCAGCCCTTTGCTTTTGAATAATCCGATCATCACGCACCTCCTTTGGCGATGCGCTGACGCTCGGCGCGCAGGGCATAAACGGTCAGCACCAGCATCACCGCGGCCATCAGCACCAGCGACAGCGCTGCGCCGAACGGCCAGTTACGCGCATCGCTGAACTGCCGGAAAATCAGGTTGCCGAGCATCATTCGTGTGCCGCCGCCGAGCAGTTCCGGGGCGATCATCGCGCCCAGACACGGTACGAAAGTAAGGATGGCGCCGGCGAGAATCCCCGGTTTGGCGATTGGCAAAACAACTTTGCGCAAGGTGCGTATGCGCCCGGCATACAGATCTTGCGCGGCTTCGAGCAGGCGGATATCCATCTTTTCCAGCGTCGCGTAAATCGGCAACACCACGAACGGCGCGTAGGTGTAAACCAGCCCCAGCAGCACCGCGCCGTCGGTGTAGAGCAACTGCAAAGGTTCATGGATAACGCCCATGCCCATCAGGCTGTTGTTGATCACCCCGGTGTTACGCAGCAGCAAAATCCACGCGTAGGTGCGGATCAGCAGGTTGGCCCAGAACGGCACGGTGATCAGAAAGATCAACAAGCCGCGCCGATGCGCCGGTTGCATCGCCAGCCATACGGCGACCGGAAAACCGATCAACAACGTGATGACCGTGGTCAGCCCGGCAATGCCGATCGAGCGCAGGGCGATGATCAAATACGAGTCGGCAAACGCGAGGCTGTCGTCCAGTTGCCGCTCGAACAGCAGCGAGGTATAGGCGTCGCTACTGAACACGTTGTTGACCCCGCCGTAGGGGTTGGCCTCCATCAGCGAATAGCCGATAACGATCAGAATCGGCACCAGCAGAAACAGGCCGATGGCGATCAGCGCCGGGCTGACCCCGAGGAAGCTCTGGAAGGCCTTGCGGCGTTCCAGCGTGTTGGCAATCGGTAAAGCGTGCATGGCAATTCCTCCGGCTCAATCGTGCAGGACGCTGGCGCTGCCCTGGTCGAACAGCAAACCGGCCTGAGAACCGACGGCAAAGCGCAGGCTCTGGTCGACGCAATTGGGCGTACGCACGGTGAGACGCGAACCGTCGCCGAGACTGACCTGATATTGCAGGTCGGTGCCGAGGTAGATCTGCGCTTCGATCCGGCACGGCAGTGCGGTGTCGGTAGTCGCAGGCACCAGATGCAGGCGTTCCGGGCGTACCGACAAGGTGACGCTGGCGCCGATCTGCACATCGCTGCATGGCTGCGCGGGCAGAGGATGCCCGGCCGGACCGGCGAACCACGCCTGACCGTTCTCCACGCGAGTGACGGTGGCTTCGATGAAATTGGTTTCGCCAATGAAGTCGGCGACGAAGCGATTGCGCGGACGTTCGTAGATGTCCTCCGGCCGCCCGACCTGCTGCACTTCGCCTTCGGAGAGCACGGCGATGCGATCGGACATGGTCAGCGCTTCTTCCTGATCGTGGGTGACGAAGATGAAGGTGATGCCGGTCTTGGCCTGGATGGTTTTCAACTCTTCGCGCATCGCCTGACGCAGCTTCAGATCGAGTGCGGAAAGTGGTTCGTCGAGCAACAAAACTTTCGGGTGTGGTGCCAGCGCACGGGCGAGGGCGACTCGTTGTTGCTGGCCGCCGGACAGTTGCGCCGGTTTGCGACTGGCGAAGCGCTCCATCTGCACCAGCGCCAACATTTCGCGGACGCGCTCGGCGATTTGCCCTTTGTTGAGGACTTTGCCCATTGGGTGCGATTCAAGTCCGAAAGCCAGGTTTTCGGCGATGGTCATGTGCGGGAACAGCGCGTAATGCTGGAACACGGTGTTGACCGGGCGCTGGAAGGGCGGACGGTCAGCGATGTTTTCGCCGTAGAGCAGAATCTCGCCTTCGGTGGGGAATTCGAAACCGGCGATCATTCGCAGCAGCGTGGTCTTGCCGCAGCCGGAAGGGCCGAGAAGGGTGAAGAATTCGTTGTCACGAATGTCCAGGTCGATGCTTTTCAGCGCCACTGGACCTGTGTGCGGATCACCGTAAACCTTGCGCGCTGAGCGGATCGAGACCGCCAGCGTTTGCAGCGAATGCAGGGCATTCATGCGTTACCTCCGATTCCCCCATCGCCAGCGACTCGCTTGCAAAAGCGTTGCCGTCGGGCCATGGATATTATTTTTTTGGGCAGGATCGAGATTGCGTTCGGGTGTGAAACCAGCTGTTTTTTTGTTCTGCTGTGGCTCGATTATCAGTCAGGGGTTGCGCGGCGCGACACTTCAATTTAAACATGGCAGGTGTTAGTTAATTTAATAGCCAAAGGTGCCAGGAATCATGCCCGACCACCGCTTGCCGCCGCTCAACGCGGTGCGTGCCTTTGATGCCGCTGCGCGTTTGGGCAGCTACGTCGAAGCCTCGAAAGCCCTGCACGTGACTCAGCCAGCGATTGGCCGCCATGTGAAATTGCTCGAGGACTGGTTGGGCATTCAATTGTTCGAGCGCACTTCGCGCGGGGTCAACCTGACGCCGGCGGGGGAGAAGTACCACCGCAAGATCAGCGCCGCTTTGCAGCTGATCATCGAGGCGGGCAAGGAAGCCCGGCCGAAAGACGCCGAGCGTTGGCTACGAATCATGGTGGTGCCGGGTTTTGCCAAGCGTTGGCTGATGCCAAGGATCGAAGCGTTGCGGCATCTGCGGCCGGGATTAAAACTGGCCATCGAGCCGAATTCCACGTTCACCGAGGTGGATGGCAAAAGCGCCGACCTGGGCATCGTCTATGGTCTTGACGGGCAGTACGCCGACTCACGGGAAACGCTGATCTGCCCACGGGTGTTTCCGATCTGCACGCCGGCGTATCTGGCCAGCGTCGCACCGATCGACGGTCCCGCTGATCTGGTCGGGCACGAACTGATCCACGTCGATGACGGCGAATGGTGGAACCTGTGGTTCGCCGCTCACGACCTCGATATTCACCTTAATTCCGACATGCTCTACGTCAACAATGACCACGCGCTGTCAGTCGCCGAGAGCGGGCAGGGCATCGCGCTGGCCAACGAAGTGTTGGTGCGCCATGAACTCGCCAGCGGCAAACTGGTGCGCGCAGTCGACGCGCAAGTGAAGCTGGAGAGCTATCGGGTGCTGACGCCGTCCGCCGAGCTCTCGGCGGATGTGGCGTGGTTTATTCAGTGGTTGAAAGCCGAACTGGAAGCGGATTTCCCCGAGGCCGTGATCAACTGAGGCGGAAGCGCGCGGTGTTGTCGCTCAGCGCCTTGCTGCCCTGGCTAAGGGTATCCGCCGCCAGATTCACTGCGCGTGCACCTTCGAGCAAACGTACAGCCGCCTGATCGACTTGTTGGATATTGCCGCTGACTTCATCGGCGGTGCTGGCCTGTTCCTCAACTGCCGTGGCGATCTGCGCGAGGGTATCGGTGACGCTCTGCACAGCGCTGGCAATTTCGCCCAAACGCTCACCGAGACCGGTGACCGACTCGGCATCGGTTTGCGCCTGGCCGCACGCGGCTTCCATCAAACTCACGGCTTCGTTGACCGTGGCGCGCAGGCTGTCGACCGTGCCGGCGATCTGCGCAGTTGACGACTGTGTGCGCTGCGACAGGCTGCGCACTTCATCGGCCACCACAGCGAAACCGCGACCCTGTTCACCGGCGCGGGCGGCTTCGATGGCCGCGTTGAGCGCCAACAGATTGGTCTGCTCGGCGACACCGCGAATGGTGTCGACCACCAGTTGAATCTGCTGGCCTTGCTCGCTGACCCGGCCCAGTGCCGCTGCGGTGTCGTTCAAGCGCTGATTGAGTTGCTGAATACTCGCCGTGGTGCGCTGACTGTCGCGGCTGCTGTCGGCGGCGATGCGTCGGGTGTGCTGAGCGCTGCCGGAAGCCTGTTCGCAACTCTGTGCGACGCCTTGCGAGGTCGCGGCCAGTTGCGTGGCGGCTGCGGCGATCTGGCTGATCTGCAACTGCTGCGCCTCGACTTCGTTGAGGGCGCCGCTGGAATGCTCGTTGAGGCTGCGTACCGCGTTGCTCAGTTGCGAGGTCTCGTGATCGACGCCAAGCATGCTGCTGCGCAGTTGCACCACGGCGACGTTGAGCGCGGTGCTGATCGCCGCCAGTTCATCGCGGCCCACCACTGGCACTTGCAGGCTGAGATTGCCGTCACGCAACGCTTCGGCCAGCACGGTAATGCCGCTGGCGCTGCGGCGGATGGACGCTTGCAGGCAGATGAACAAGTACAGCGCGGCGAGCAGCAGGCAGCCGAAGATTGCCGCGACGATGATGAACTGACGGATCGCCGAGCTGTGGTAGGCGTCGAGGCGCTGATCCAGAGATACCAGCGATTGTTGGCGCAAGGAGGCGAGGTCAGTCAGCAGGGCGTCGAGGCTGCGTTCGAAGTCTTCCGGTTTGAGATTGATGCTGCCGCCGAACACGCCGTCGTCCAGCACTTTCAGGCCCGCATCCAGACGTTTGAGGCTGTCGTGATATTGGCTGACCCAGCTCTGCTGGTCTTTCGGCAGGCGAGCTTCGAGCAGCGTGGCGGTTTTGACCAGTTGCTCGCGGGCATCGCCGATACGGCTGCGCAGGTCGCGCAACTGCAAACGGCTCTGCAGGGTGAATTGGCCGGAGACCACCGAGGCCTGGCCGACCGCAGCGAGGCGTCCGACCCGTTCGATAAGGTCTGGCGCGTGCTGGGTGGAAATCTGCGTCAGCAGATAGGTTTCCAGCCATGGCGCGAGGGTCAGGCGATTGTCCATGACGATCTGCTCGCGCAAGGCTTGCAGGGCGCTGAGGGCGTTGGTGAAACGGTCATAGCCGTCCGGCCACCAACCGACGCTGCTGAGGCTTTTCGAGTCCAGGCCGTTGAGTGCGGTTTGCAGCGCCTGATAGCGGCTGAGGGTTTCGCCTTCGGCACCTTCGCTTTTCAGGGCGTTACCCAAGTCTGTGGTGGCTTGCAGCACCGCCGGTTGTACGGCGTCGAACGCGCCCATGGCGGCGAGGGTGGCCGGTGTCGGCTGGCGGTTGGTTTCGGTGGCACGCCAGCGGGCGGCGCGATCACGCTGGGCGGCGAGCAGATTGTCCAGCGCATCAAGGGCGAGTAACTGACGCACGCCGGCACGTTCGCCGGAAATCAGATTGAGTTTGTCGCGATAGTCCTGGCCGATCATCAACAGGCTGCCCGCCAGCGGCAGAATGAACAGCAAAAACAACAGCTGGAATTTACGTGCGAAACCAAACCGCCCCAGCAATTTGATCCCCGGTGAAAGGAAAGCCTGCATGCCCCATGACTCCTCTAGACACCACGCACCATCGGCGTGCATCGCGGTCGTCGGACCTTGATGTCGTGCCCTGCTAAAAGGCCTCGAAAGTTCACTCTCGCCCGCTCTGTAGGCCGACTCCGTAGCGAAACTTCCCATTGTCGGTGCCCTTTGTAAGGGCGCCGCGTTCAAGGGATGAAGCAAGGCAAGATTCAGACCATGGCGTTGCGCTATCACTTTGTAGTCGACGGTCAGGTTAGTTAGCTGGCTAAGGGGATGGCGCTGACGCACCGAAAAATGGCACATTGACGCACCTGCCTGTGTGCACCCATCTGTTGTCCGGAAACGTCCATGTCTACCAGCAACGTTCAGACCGCCGCTGCCTCGGCGCCCGCTGCTCCGCAAAGCAGCCCATTGGTGATGCGTATCATCGGCGCTGTGGCGCTGGCGCATTTGATCAACGATTTGATTCAGTCGGTTTTGCCGTCGATCTATCCGATGCTCAAGGCCAAATACGATTTGAGTTTTACTCAAGTCGGGTTGATCACTCTGACCTTTCAACTGACCGCGTCGTTGTTACAGCCGTGGGTTGGTTATCACACTGACCGGCATCCGAAGCCGTGGCTGTTGCCGGTAGGCTCGATTTGCACGCTGATTGGCATCGTGATGATGTCGGTGGTCGGCAGCTTTCCGATGATTCTGCTGGCGGCGGCGCTGATCGGTATCGGTTCCTCGACCTTTCACCCCGAGGCATCGCGCATTGCGCGTCTGGCCTCGGGTGGACGTTTTGGCCTGGCGCAATCGACCTTCCAGGTCGGCGGTAACGCCGGTTCCGCGTTCGGCCCATTGCTGGCGGCGGCGATCATCATTCCGTTCGGTCAGGGCAATGTGGCGTGGTTCGGCTTGTTCGCGGTGTTTGCGCTGTTCGTGCTGTACCGCATCAGTCGCTGGTACGCCCATCACTTGAATCTGTTCAAACTCAAGGCCGGCCAGGCGGCGACTCATGGGCTGTCGAAGGGCCGGGTGACGAGTGCGCTGGTGGTGCTTGGGCTGCTGGTGTTCTCGAAGTATTTCTACATGGCCAGTCTCACCAGTTACTTCACGTTCTACTTGATCGAGAAGTTCGACCTGTCGGTGGCCAGCTCGCAGCTGCACCTGTTCCTGTTCCTTGGTGCGGTAGCAGCGGGGACCTTTTTCGGCGGACCGATTGGCGACAAGATCGGGCGTAAGGCAGTGATCTGGTTCTCGATCCTCGGCGTGGCGCCGTTCACGTTGCTGATGCCTCATGTCGATCTGTTCTGGACCAGTGTTCTCAGCGTGGTGATCGGCTTCATCCTCGCGTCGGCGTTCTCGGCGATTGTGGTTTATGCGCAGGAACTGGTGCCGGGCAATGTCGGGATGATTGCCGGGGTGTTCTTCGGTTTGATGTTTGGTTTCGGCGGGATTGGTGCAGCGCTGCTGGGGCATCTGGCGGATGTGCACGGGATTGAGTATGTGTATTTCCTGTGCTCGTTCCTCCCGTTGTTTGGCGTGTTGGCGATCTTTTTGCCGCGCACCAAAAAGGCCTGAGAACACGATTCCCCTTGTGGGAGCGAGCCTGCTCGCGAATGCGGTGTGTCATCCGCAGAGATGTGTCTGACACTCCCTCTTCGCGAGCAGGCTCACTCCTACAAGGGAATGTGTTGGGCCACAAATTTCAGGCAAAAAAAAGCCGCGTATCAAACGCGGCTTTTTCTTGGGTGCTGCTTTTACACGTTGAAACGGAAGTGCATCACGTCGCCGTCTTTGACGATGTAATCCTTGCCTTCCAGACGCCATTTACCGGCTTCTTTGGTGCCGGCTTCGCCCTTGTACTGGATGAAGTCGTTGTAGGCGATGACTTCGGCGCGGATGAAGCCTTTCTCGAAGTCGGTATGGATTACGCCAGCAGCTTGTGGTGCGGTGGCACCGACTTTGACGGTCCAGGCGCGGACTTCTTCGACACCGGCGGTGAAGTAGGTCTGCAGGTGCAGCATTTCGTAGCCGGCGCGGATCACGCGGTTCAGGCCAGGCTCTTCCAGGCCCAGGGCCTCGAGGAACATGTCTTTCTCTTCGCCGTCATCGAGCTCGGCGATTTCCGCTTCGATCTTGTTGCAGACCGGAACGACCATGGCGCCTTC
This sequence comes from Pseudomonas sp. NPDC087598, assembly GCF_044743525.1. Classification (NCBI taxonomy): domain Bacteria; kingdom Pseudomonadati; phylum Pseudomonadota; class Gammaproteobacteria; order Pseudomonadales; family Pseudomonadaceae; genus Pseudomonas; species Pseudomonas sp. NPDC087598. The sequence continues at coordinate 68,087 of NZ_JBIUWQ010000035.1, forward strand.
TTCTTCGGCGATGGCGCGAACCACGTCCAGGTGTGGGTTGTTCTCGAAACCGTCTTCAGCAACGTTGGCGATGTACATGACCGGTTTGGTGGTCAGCAGGTGGAAGCCCTTGATCACTGCTTTTTCGTCAGTGCTCATGTTCTTCATCAGGCTGCGTGCAGGCTTGGCTTCGGTGAAGTGCGCGATCAGTTGCTCAAGCAGAGCTTTCTGAACGACGGCGTCCTTGTCACCGCCCTTGGCGTTGCGCGCAACTTTCTGCAGTTGCTTCTCGCAGCTGTCGAGGTCGGCGAAGATCAGTTCCAGGTCGATGATTTCGATGTCGCGTTTCGGGTCGACGCTGTTGGAAACGTGGATCACGTTGTCGTCTTCGAAGCAGCGCACGACGTGAGCGATCGCGTCGGTCTCACGGATGTTGGCGAGGAACTTGTTGCCCAGGCCTTCACCTTTCGAGGCGCCGGCAACAAGGCCTGCGATGTCGACGAATTCCATGGTGGTCGGCAGGATGCGCTTCGGATTGACGATGGCCGCCAAGGCTTCCAGACGCGGATCCGGCATCGGCACGATGCCGCTGTTCGGCTCGATGGTGCAGAAGGGGAAGTTCTCGGCCGCGATACCGGATTTGGTCAGGGCGTTGAAGAGGGTGGACTTGCCGACGTTGGGCAGGCCGACGATGCCGCCATTGAATCCCCTGGTGTTTCCCCTCGGCGGAGAGTCAGGCCTTCTGGCTGTGCAGGTT